>JAFGSO010000180.1 GCA_016934605.1 Calditrichota bacterium
AGCCATGGGTGAAAGTACCGCTGAAGGATGGCGGGGTGCTGTTCTCACAACTCTGGGATTGGGATTCAATCCGGGTAATATTCTGGATAGTATGGTCCATGGTGCCCTCTATTTCTTCCCGGTCTATATCGTCACCATAGCGGCAGGCGGGTTATGGGAAGTAATATTTGCTATAGTCCGCAAACATGAGATCCAGGAAGGTTTTCTGGTTACCAGTCTGCTTTTCCCGCTGATTCTTCCACCGGATATTCCATGGTGGCAGGTCGCCATTGGCATCAGTTTTGGGGTGGTAATCGGCAAGGAAGTTTTCGGGGGAGTCGGCATGAACATTCTGAATCCTGCTCTTACAGCCAGGGCGTTCCTCTTTTTTGCCTATCCGGCCCAGATTTCGGGCGACCGTGTGTGGGTCGCGGTGGATGGGTTCAGCCGCGCTACACCTCTGGCTGAACTGGCAGATCCTCTCATGGAACTGTCTGTTTCCTGGTGGGATGCCTTTGTTGGATTGATACCCGGTTCTATGGGAGAAACATCGGCACTGGCATGCATTCTGGGTGCAATATTTCTCATATTCACCGGGGTGGGCTCCTGGCGTATTATGTTGAGTGTATTGGTGGGTATGGTAGCCACGGCATTGCTGCTCAACCTGATCGGAAGCAATAGTAATCCCATGTTTCAGGTATCACCCGTGTGGCATTTTGTTCTGGGTGGTTTTGCATTCGGAACAGTTTACATGGCAACCGATCCGGTAAGCGCTGCTATGACTGATCCCGGAAGGTACATCTATGGATTGTTGATAGGAGTGCTGGTGGTTCTCATCAGAGTGGTAAATCCGGCTTTTCCTGAGGGAATGATGCTGGCAATTCTGTTTATGAATGTTTTTGCACCCATCATTGATCGCATTTTTATCAATGCCAATATTAAAAGGAGACTTGCTCGCAATGTCAGCTGAGAAAAAATCAAAGATTATTGGCGTGGCTCTGGCAGTCTGTATAGTCTGTTCCATCCTGGTATCTACCGCTGCCGTCACTCTGAATTCTATACAGGAACAAAACCAGAAACTGGACAGAATCCGCAATATACTGGCAGCCGGGAATCTGCTGGACCGCGGAAAAGATATCCAGAAAATTTATAATGAATATATTGAAGCGGATCTGATTGAACTCTCCACTGGAAAGGTGGTACACCCGGAAAATTATACAAATGAGTTGAATGTGTCAGATTTTGATATCCGGACCATGGCCAACAATCCAAAGTATAGTACCTCTATTCCTGCAAATGAAGACATTGCCCAGATAAAACGTAAACCCACTCATATGCCGGTTTATTATGTCAGGGAAGAGGGTGAACTGGAAGAGATAATCCTGCCCGTATATGGAAAGGGCTTGTGGTCCACCATGTATGGATTTATTGCACTGAACAGAGATTTGCATACAGTTGATGGATTCACCTTTTATTCTCATGGCGAGACTCCCGGTCTGGGTGGTGAAGTCGACAATCCCCAATGGAAAGAAATCTGGAAAGGGAAAAAAGCTTTTGATGAAAACTGGAATGTCAAAATAGAAGTCATCAAAGGACGGGTAGATCCCGAGCGTGAAAGTGCCAAATATCAGATTGATGGGCTGTCCGGTTCCACTTTAACCACGAGAGGTATTGATAATCTCATTAAATACTGGCTGGGAGAAAACGGATACGGCCCGTTTTTTGAAATATTAAGGAAGGAGTTAAGTGATGACCAAATATAGAAAGATCCTTCTGGATCCTCTTTTTAACGAAAATCCGATCGCTTATCAGATTCTGGGAATCTGTTCGGCGCTGGCCGTCACATCCAAGCTGGAAACCTCCATCGTCATGTCTCTGGCCGTTATCTTTGTGCTCACTTTCTCCAATCTTTCGGTGAGTCTTATCCGCAAGCATATATCCAGCAGCACCCGTATTCTGGTGGAAATGACCATCATCGCTTCACTGGTGATTATTGCAGATCAGATAATCAAAGCTTACGCTTATGATATCAGCAAACAGTTATCGGTGTATGTTGGATTAATTATTACCAACTGTATTATCATGGGTCGGGCGGAGGCTTTTGCACTGAAAAATCCTCCCGGTTTGAGCATCCTGGATGGATTGGGGAATGGTTTCGGTTATACATTTGTGCTTTTATTCGTAGGATTTTTCCGGGAACTTCTCGGCGCTGGCAAGTTGCTGGGTATTACCATATTCACTTTGAATACCGAAGGAGGCTGGTATAACCCAAACGGTTTGTTTTTACTTTCTCCCAGCGCATTTATCCTGATCGGTATATTGATCTGGGTCATCAGAACCTGGAAACCTGAACAAGTAGAAGAGGAATAAGCCATGCTGGAACATCATATCAGTCTTTTTATCAAATCAATTTTTATTGAAAATATAGCACTGGCATTTTTTCTGGGAATGTGTACATTCCTGGCGGTCTCTAAAAGAGTGGAAACAGCCATCGGATTGGGAATTGCGGTAGTTGTTGTTCAGGGAATTACCATGCCGGTAAACAATCTGATCTACCAGAACATCCTGAAAGAGGGAGCTCTCAGCTGGATAGGTATGCCCAATATGGATCTTACCTTTTTAGGTCTGGTCACCTATATCGGTGTTATTGCGGCCATGGTTCAGATTCTGGAAATGACTCTGGATAAATTTGTGCCCAAACTTTACAACTCTCTCGGAATATTTCTTCCGCTTATCACGGTGAATTGTGCTATTCTGGGCGGTTCGCTTTTTATGGTAGAAAGGGAATATACCTTTGCCGAAAGCGTTACTTTCGGATTCGGATCCGGTGCCGGATTTGCACTGGCGGTTATTGCCCTGGCCGGAATTCGTGAAAAAATGAAATATTCCAATGTGCCGGAAGGTTTAAGAGGACTGGGAATTACATTTATCACAGTTGGTCTGATGGCTATCGCATTTATGCTGTTTTCAGGAATTCAACTATAAGGAAAAATGAATGGAAGGAATAAGTCTCATTCTTTTTGGCGTATTCATGTTTACGCTGATTGTATTATTTCTGGTGATTCTCATCATGTTTGCCCGTTCAAAACTGGTAGCAACCGGGACAGTAAAAATTAATATCAATGATGATCCTGAAAAAAGTCTGGAAGTATCTGTCGGAGACAAGCTTCTGAATTCGCTGGCTGATAATGAGATTTACCTGCCCTCTGCCTGCGGCGGGGGAGGCACCTGTGGCGAATGCAAAGTGATCATCTCTGAAGGCGGTGGAGATATCCTTGTTACCGAAAAAGCCAAACTGAACCGTCGTCAGATCCGGGAAGGATACCGGTTGTCCTGCCAGGTACCCGTCAAAGGCGATATGAAGCTGGAGATTCCTCCGGAAATATTCGAAATTAAAAAATGGGTTTGTACCGTCCGGTCGAATAAAAATGTTTCGTCCTTCATTAAAGAGTTGGTCCTCGAGCTGCCTGAAGGGGAACACGTCGACTTCCGGGCAGGCGGTTATATTCAGATTGAAGCGCCGCCCCATACCGTTTATTATAAAGATTTTGAAATTGAAGAAGAATTCCGGGCTGAATGGGACAAATACAATATGTGGCAATATGTTTCCAAAGTAAATGAACCGGTCGTCCGGGCGTACTCCATGGCCAATTATCCTGAAGAAGAAGGCATCATCATGCTTAATGTCCGAATTGCATCCCCTCCTCCCCATCTTCCCAATGTTCCTCCAGGACAGATGTCTTCCTATATTTTTTCACTCAAACCGGGAGACAAGGTAACCATTTCCGGACCTTACGGTGAATTTTTTGCAAAGGAAACTGATAATGAAATGATCTTTATTGGCGGTGGTGCGGGAATGGCTCCTATGCGCTCTCATATTTTTGATCAGCTGAAAAGGATTCATTCAGACCGGAAAATCTCTTTCTGGTATGGTGCCAGAAGTTACCATGAAGCATTTTATGTTGAAGAATTTGATGAACTGGAAAAAAAGAATCCGAACTTCCGATGGATTTTAGGACTTTCCGAACCTCAGCCTGAGGATAACTGGGACGGTCCGGTCGGGTTTATTCATCAGATCCTTTATGATGAATACCTGAAAGATCATCCGGCACCGGAAGATTGCGAATACTATCTGTGCGGCCCCCCCCTGATGAATACTGCCGTGTTAAAGCTCCTGAATGATATGGGCGTTGAACCCGAAAACATCATGTTTGATGACTTCGGAGTATAAGAAATACCATGGTAGATTTGAGATTTACGGATTAAAAGGGAGAAGGGAGAAGGGAGAACGGATAAGGGATAATGGAAAAGGGATAAGGGTATAGGGATAAGGGATAACGGATAAGGGATAACGGAGAAGGGATAAGGGAGAAGGGATAATCACAATCCGGGAGACCGGGTGAACAAATCATGGAGAAAGGATAAAGGATAGGAGAGTCAGATTTTTTTCCAAATGCCGGATACGTAATACACAAAAGCTATTGAGTCGGAATATATTTTACTGACCGATTAAATATCTAATTATTTTGTATTTTATACTTTGTACTATTTTTCTTGCCATCTTGTACCTTGTTATCTTGCTCTTGCTAACTACTGACTCCCGACCACCGACTCTTTATTCTTTGATCTTTAATCTTTATTCTTGTATCTTACACTGATAAATGGAGAAAACTTAATATGAAAACAGCCGAAGAGATTTTGAAGGATAAAGATGGGGGTTTAATTACCGTTTCTCCGGATACCACCATAGTGGAAGCCCTTCGGATTATGATTGAAAACCAGATCGGTGCCATCCTGATAAAAGAGAACGATAAAATCACAGGAATCTGGACAGAAAGAGATTTGATGCGCAATACGGTACAGGGTGATTTTGATCCGAAAAAAGCCAGAATC
>JAFGSO010000181.1 GCA_016934605.1 Calditrichota bacterium
AAATGAATAATAGCCTCAGAGCACACAGAGAACACAGAGAGAAAGATCAATGTATGGTATAATGATGTGAATGTTTGTGAATTAACCCGGTTAGAATTTATTTTAATGAATGTTTATTCTGTCACCTCTCACCCCTGAAATTTATGATTTTTTATGCCTGCTTCATGCTTTTCTTTTTTTTCTCTAATAGTGAGTCTTTCCTGTGTTTTCTGTGTGCTCAGTGGCACTGAATAGCCACAGAGGTTCTGAGGTTATAGAGAAAAAGATTATTTCATCTGCATTCTCACGTTAAATTTCGAGAGTTAAATTAGGATAGTATCAGAACCCATTAAATTTGGTGGGATAATTAAAATATTGCATGATGTAGATTTTAATAATCTTACAATCTTTGAATTGTGTTCCGAATCCCGAGATGATAGTGCTAATAATTCACCGGAAAAATATGCCGGATTTTTTCTTCTCTGAATCCGAAATTAAGCGAAATCCGCATGGAAAACAGATCCTGCCATTCATTTCCCTGTCCCTGAAATTTTGTTCTGCGATAATACAATTCTCCAAACAGATTTCTGACAAACTCATATTGAATAGATGCGCCAAAGGATTCTTGTCCTTTTGGAATCCCTTCCAGAAAATTTATCCGGGGAGAATCGCCATCTTCCTTTGGGCGGTCCGGATTCCCTCCCACATTGACCTCCGGCGTATTTGATCCATGTCTGTATTTCTCATATTCCAGACTCAAGTTCAGAAATTTTGAGAAACGCCTGCGAAGCCTGATAAAGATGTCATCTGAATTTGGTCCGATAAAATGTCCCAGAACAGTATCATAATGTTTGTACTTGTTATAATCCCGGTATGAATGAGTATAAACGTAGGGTTTTATGCGGGTATATTCCGCCATCAGGTCGGTATCTCTTACGGAAAACGGATTCACCCAAAAAATTCCGGTCTGCCATCCAAATTTGTTTCCATACCAGTCGGTTCCCAGCTTTGTGGTGGTTATATCGTCTATAAACCACTCACCGAACAGTTTGATTCCGTTTCGGATTCGCCATTCCATATCCACTCCCAGAATTCCGTTATCTCTGTCTCCGTAATAATGTTCCAGGGATTTAAAAAAGCTCAGCGGATTAAGGTAGCCGGGCTGCAGTGAACGATCCCCGTAAACAACTGCTTCACTTAATCCCAATTGGATTCCTTTGCCCAGATTCAGTTCGAGGCGGTTACCCGACCAGTACTGATCGATGTGCGGTTCGCTTTTCATGCTAATTCTGCCGGCGGGAGAAATATACTGGAGAAAGGCGGTCAGATGGGTGAATTTAAATCGCCAGTATCGGATAATCAGCTTGAACTGGTCATAAACCGGGGCATTGGTGGAAAGCAGTAGATTCCCATGATGCCCGGTTCCCCACTGATTGTATTCGCGACCGAATAGCAGGTAAAAATATTTGTGGTGAAATGTGATCGTGGCAATATTTTCATCAAATTCAAAATCGCCATTTTCCCGGGTTGTCAGATACGGCCATCCGGATTCTTCCAGTACCTCAAAGGGAATCTCCTGATTTTTCCATCTGTCATCCGATGCATGGTTGTCAGTGAGGTTGAAATAAAAGCCCAAATTCTGACCCAGGAATCCGTAAAAAAGGAAACCGTTACTCACCCGGGTAAATTGATAATCTCCGAAATCGTCCTCCATCCTTTCCTGGACACTGTAGCTGAGCACCGGATCTCCGAATAACCGGAATTCCCGGTACCGCAGATTTATCATGTTCCTGTTGTTGGTATAAATGAGCGAGTTCAGATATTTAAAAGGAATCTGGCGGAAAAGATAATAGAGGCGAGGTCTCCACTGCTCGTAAAGATGAGGCAGCAGTTGCTTTTTTCCGGTATCAAGTTCTTCCTGAAATTCATGATTCAGATAATACAGCTGATTGAGGTCAACTTCAGAAAATTTTTCCGGTTCTTTCTGATAAAATTCCCAGACCTGCTCAATATATCCTGACATTTCTTCCCGGGTGAAGGGTCTGCTTCCGTTGAATACACCGGAAATAAAACCGCGAACCTCCCAGCGTTCCACGGCGTCGTATGCCCAGTGTGAAAGGGGAACGGAGACTGTCTGTGCGAAAACCTGTCCGACACTAAGAAGCGTTATAGTTATAGTCCACAGAAAAGCAATAAAAAGTTTAATATTCCTGTTTTTCTGTTCAGAACTTTCACATCTGATATGCGATCTTCCCATGGCGAATTACCGTTTTGACATGGTTCATGCCGTAATGATAAGGAATATATTGAACATTTGGGATGTCCATCAAGGTAATATCAGCTTTTTTTCCAACTTCCAGGCTCCCTGCCATTCTGTCCCGACGGATTGACCTGGAACTGGCCAGTGTTGCGGCATAAAGAGTTTCAGCCGGGGTCATTTTCATGTGAATGCAGGCAATGGATAGAATAAGATTCATATTCTGGGTAAAGGAACTCCCCGGATTGTAGTCTGATGCCAGAGCGACATTCAGCCCTGCTTCAATCATCTTCCGGGCAGGTGCATAATTCTTTTTTCCCAGGAAGAACGCCGTACCGGGCAGTAAAACCGGAATTACCCCTTTCTCTTTCAGAGCGGAAATGCCTGCGTCTGATATCATCAAGAGATGGTCGGCAGAAACGGCCCGCATTCTGGCTGCCAGTTCCGCTCCACCCAGGGGTGTAAGCTCATCCGCATGAAGTTTTAATCCCAGACCATGTTCTCTGGCAGCAGTTAAAATTTTTTCACTTTCTTCTATTGAAAATACATCTTTTTCTGTAAATACATCACAAAATTCAGCCAGATTTTCATCCGCAACTGCCGGGATCATTTCGTGAATAATCAGATCAATATAGGCTTCACGTCTGTTCTGATATTCGTCGGGGACCTCATGAGCTCCCAGAAAAGTAGGCACAATGGAAATCGGTAAAATCTCTCCTGCTTTTTTCAGAATGCGCAGGCTTTTCAATTCATCTGCCAGTGAGAGCCCGTAGCCGCTTTTAGCCTCAATTGTGGTGGTTCCGCAGGTAAGGAACTCCATAATACGCTTGCAGGTTAATTCTGTCAGTTCGTCCACCGAGGCCTGACGGAAAGCACGCACACTGTTTCGGATTCCCCCGCCGCCGGCGGCAATTTCCTCATAGGATTTTCCGGCAATACGCATTTCAAATTCTTCTTCACGGGTTTTATAGAAGACCGGATGGGTATGCGGATCAACATAGCCGGGAAGAGCCCAACAGTTTGAGGCGTCTACTGAGGTATGATCGGGGTATTTCTGTATCAATTTATCAACCAAGTCAATATCCAGAATGCATTCAGCATTAAAAGCAATCGATATTTTCTCCCGGATATCAAGCTCACCGTAGGGTACATCGGAACGGGGTGTTATAATTCCCCGGCTATTTTTCAGAATATATGTTTTCATAAAAATATTTTTTTATTGGTTCAAAATATCTGATAATTTTTTGTAGGACTGGTTCAATGATTCGGAGATTACCTTGGTGTCACTGATCACCGGCATGAAATTGGTATCTCCGTTCCAGCGAGGAACAACATGGAAATGCAGGTGGTCTAACACTCCGGCACCGGCAATCCGGCCAAGATTCATCCCGATGTTGAAACCATCCGGTTGCATCACGGTTGTCAAAGCTTTCACCGACCGTTGAAGGAGTTCAAAAAGTTCAGTTTTCTCTTCAGGATATAGTTCCAGAATGTCTCCCACATGCCGGATGGGAACAACCATAAGATGTCCGTTATTGTATGGAAAACGGTTCATAATGATGAAAGCATGATTGCTGCGGAACAGAATCAGATTTTTTTCATCTTCGGTTTGTTTGATCCTGCTGCAGAAAATGCACGGTTCACTTTCGCCATCTTTTTCTTTCTGAATATACTCCATTCGCCAGGGTGCCCAGAGATGTTCCATTTTCTAACTATGTCCCCTTTTGGTAAATCTTTAATTATGTCCGGTAAAATACAGAATTGCCGCACAAAATAAAAGCCCTATGGTAAAACTCCACAGGGCTCAACCTGATTTAATCTTCAGGAAAATATTATTCTTCTTCTTTTTCTTTTTTCGCTCTTTCGATCACTTTCTGAGCCATTTCATGCGGCAATTCCTCGTAATGTGAGAAACGCTGAGTAAATATTCCGCGACCCTGGGTCATAGACCGTAAGGTGGTGGAATACTTATGGAGTTCGGCCAGGGGAACTTTAGCTTTAATAATCTGGAAAGAGCCGCCGGACTCCATGCCCGATATTTTCCCGCGTTTACTGGAGATATCTCCCATGACATCTCCCATAAATTCTTCAGGAACTTTTACTTCGATATCATATATCGGTTCAAGCAGGATGGGTTTGGCCTGCATAAATCCTTCCTTGAAGGCAGCTTTCCCTGCAATCTGGAATGCAATGTCGCTGGAGTCTACCGGGTGCATTTTGCCGTCGTAGAAATCGACCAGGAGATCCACTACGTGGTAACCTGCCAGAACACCTTCTTCACAGGCCGCATTAACACCTTTTTCCACGGAAGTTACATAGACCCGGTCCACATTTTGTCCTACCAGAGAGTTGGTAAACTCCACTCCTTCGCCTCTGGGTTTTGGCTCTATTCGCATCCATACCTCGGCGAACTGTCCGGCACCGCCACTCTGTTTTTTATGGCGGTATTTCGCATCCGCTTTTGTCTTGATAGTTTCGCGATAAGGGATCTTGGGATCCTTCAGATTTACTTCCACGCCGAATTTCTGCTTCAATCTCTTTACGATGATATCGATGTGAAGCTCACCCTGTCCTGCGATGATACTCTGTTTCAGCTCGGGATCGAACCTGGTGACAAAGGTCGGGTCTTCTTCATGCAGAGAGTGAAATCCGGTCGATATTTTGCTTTCATCGCCCTTCGATTTGGGTTGAACAGCAAGTGTAATGAGTGGTTCTGGAAGGTCCAGTTTAGGGAGCTGAAACGGCTGATTTTTAGAATTCAGGGTATCACCCGTATGAGTACCTTTCAGTTTTACCAGGGCTCCTATATCTCCGGCGTGTAGTTCGTCCACGTTCTGTTTGTTTTTCCCGGAAAGATCGAAAATCTGTCCCACACGCTCCGAGGTTCCCTGAGTGGCGTTGAGAACTTCACTTCCACTCTCCAGAATTCCTGAAAATACCCTTACCAGTGAGAGTTCGCCCACATGGGCTTCGGAAACAGTTTTAAAGATAAATGCGGTCAGAGGTTCGTTGTCTGTCGGTTTCCGTTCTTTCCCTTCGATAGATTTCAGCGGTGGCATGTGAGCCGGGGAGGGCGCAAATTCTACGATAAAATCCAGCAGGTTACTGATACCGACGTTATGAGTGGAGGAAGTACAGAAAATCGGGAAAATCTTTCTGTTGAGATAGGCCTTTTTGAAGCCATCCTGAAATTCTTCCGGGGTCAGTTCGCCGGCATCAAAAAATTTTTCCAGGAGTGCATCATCACTTTCTGCCACTGCTTCAATCAGTTGAGTTCTTAGTTCTTCTGCCTTCCCCTTCAGGTCATCCGGGATTTCCTCGACGGATGGTTTACCCGATTTGTCCTGAGGGAAGGTGAGCATTTTCATTTTGAAGACATCAATTAGTTTATAAAAATTATGCCCGGTTTCCACCGGTATCTGCACTGGCAGAAGGTTATGTCCTAAACGTTCTCTCATGGAGGCGATGAGTGCATCAAAATTGACGTTTTCGCGATCCATTTTGTTGATGATGAAAGTTACCGGTTTTTCGTATTTTTCCGATAATTCCCAGACCTGTTCGGTGCCGACTTCCACGCCGGATGCGGCTGAGACAAGTAGCATAACATTTTCAATACTTCTGAGTCCACTGATCACATCACCAAAAAAATCGAAAAATCCCGGTGTGTCGACAATGTTGATCTTATGCTTATTCCACTCTCCATGCAGGAGTGATGTACTGATAGAAATCTGACGTTCGATTTCATCTTCATTATAATCGGAAACGGTATTCCCCTGTTCAACTGAACCAAGTCGTGTGGTTGCTCCCATGGTAAATAGCATAGCTTCTACCAGGGAGGTCTTTCCAGCTCCGCTGTGAGAGCCCATCCCGATATTTCGAATCTGTTCACCCGTGTAATTCTTCAAAGGTAACCTCCTTGAGTAAATTTTTTATATGAATTTCACTATTTGATAAAATTCAGACTTTGAATATAATAAAAGGCAAAAATTCTGTCAAGGTGTTTGTCAGAGTCAACTGGGCGGAGGAATTCTAATATTTTGCAATACATTTACCGATGATCCAACGAACGGAATAAACCCGGGGATACATTTATCGAGGCTTTGCATTTTCCCGGTTAATTTAGTAAAATTGGTGCAATTCATGGAGGCATAATGATATCGTCGGGACGCGTTATTCGGTTTCTCTTTCTCTTCATCATCTCACCTGTGGCCGATCTTCTTGCAAATAGCGAAGTTCTGTTTTATTCTCCCTCGGAAAATCTCATGGAACAGAACCGGCGGTATTTTGAGAAACAGGTTTCAGAAAGGCGTTCCTATATATCCCTGGACGGAAGATATGATTTATACGATGGAGATACCCGAAAGCTGATAGGACAGATAAACATTCCGACAATATACTTTAACAAGCACCCATTTGTTTTTCGACGGGCATTAAATGTCTCCGGAAGGGACAGTCTTCATTACATTCTCCATCTGGAACGGGTGACCGGACGCATTCTGATTCGACTTAACGGTGATACATTATATGAGGGATCCCGTAATTTTCTCCCATATCAGATCCCGGTGCCCTGGAATCTTCTGGATTCGGGGGAGACCCTGCTTGAAATCACTGTTTTTCCCTGGAAAATTGGAGGGGATATGTTTCCGCACTGGATGCCGGTGAATCTTCCCCGGATCAATAACGGCATTGGCGGACATATATTTCTGGAGCAGATTCCTTCCTGTTATATCGACAATCTGAGGATAGATACTCCGGATTTTAGCGGAGGAATTTCTCTGACGGGAGAAGTAGTGGTGCGACGTTCTGAAAGGAAAAATCGGGAACT
>JAFGSO010000182.1 GCA_016934605.1 Calditrichota bacterium
TAACTCAACTGGAGATGGCATCTCTGGTGGATCAGCTTTTCGCCACGCGGGACCCGTATTTTTGCCCCCATGGAAGACCGGTAATCGTCACCCTGAACCTGGATGAAATTGATAAGAAGTTTAAGCGGATATAAAAAATGAATTGGGTAAAAGAAAAGCTGGTCCCGATTCTGGCAGGATCTACAGGTGTCGGAAAGACCGAACTAAGTATCATTCTTACAGACCATCTGAACAGTGAAATAGTTTCGGCAGATTCCCGCCAGATTTACAAATATATGAACATCGGAACTGCCAAGCCACCGAGACCGATACTGGAAAAAACACAGCATCATTTTATTGATATGCTGGAACCCGATAAACGGTACAGTGCCGGTCAATATGGTTTGGATGCACGAAATGTAATACGGGATATTTTTAAAAAAAGCCGAACACCACTGGTAGTAGGCGGGTCGGGACTTTATATAAAAGCGCTGACCGAGGGATTTTTCCGGGGGGATGTCCATGATTCCCCAATACGAAGAAAACTTATGAACAAGTTACAAAAAGAAGGAACCGGGGCACTCTTTAATGATTTGATGAAAATTGATCCGGACAGTGCAGTCGACATTCATCCCAATAACGGAAAACGGATTATCCGGGCACTGGAGGTCTATCTTGCCAGTGGAGAGAAACTTTCTGAACTTCAGCGACGCAAAGTTCCTCAGCCCGATTTCCGTTTTATTAAATTCGGGCTGACTATGGATCGAAATAAATTGTATGAACGTATTAATCTGCGGGTTGATAAGATGTTTGAACTCGGGCTGATTGAAGAAGTGAAAGCCATTCTAGAAAAAGGATACCCGGAAAATCTGAACAGTTTAAACAGTGTGGGGTATAAAGAAGTCATACAGTATCTGAATGGAGAGTCGGATCTGGAAACCTGTGTTTCTGAAGTTAAGAAAAATTCACGGCGTTATGCCAAGAGACAATTAACCTGGTTCAGGGCCGATGCTGATATTCAGTGGTATACTGTTGATCCGGAGCATCCCATAAGCGAAATTGCCAGTAAAATTCATGGGAAATACAGGGAAGCTTCTATGCAGAACGTGTACTGATTTTCAGGTCCGGAAAATTGAAAATTTTTTGATTATACAGGATACAAAAAAATGAGCAGAATACGTTTCATTGTTAATCCTAAATCGGGGATTAACAGAAATCCCGGTCGCATCGTCAGGTGGATAGAAGAGATCTGCTCAAAAAACCGTATCGATTTTGAGGTACTTTATACCGGTAAGCCGGGAGATGCCACCAATATGGCCCGTGAAGCGGTAGAAGAAAATTTTGATATTGTTGCTGTCGTTGGCGGAGATGGGACGGTCAATGAGGCAGGCAGGGGTCTTCTGGGCAGTGAGGTGGCGATGGCGGTTATCCCGTCGGGCTCGGGGAACGGATTTGCCCGTAATTTTAAAATTCCGCTGGATCAGTATAAGTCAATTCAGACCCTGGTAGATCCCAAAATTATTAGTATTGATGCCGGAAAAATTAATAATCATCATTTTTTTAACGTGGCAGGATTCGGCCTGGATGCTCAGATCAGTATGAATTTCGAGGAGTTTGGAATGAGAGGTCCTTTACCGTATTTTCTGGTGGGTACAAGATCGTTTCTCAATTTTCAGCCAACACCCGTTAAACTGATTCTGGAAGAAAATACAGTTGAATTCTCCCCGCTGGTGGTGACTATTGCCAATGCTCCTGAATACGGGAATGGGGCCATAATTGCTCCGAATGCTCAACCGGATGACGGATTGCTGGATGTGACGATAATTGATCACATGCCGATCTGGAAAGCCGTTCCGAATCTGTACCGGCTGTTTAACGGAACTATTGACCAGATCGAAGGATTTCATACCTTTCGTGTTAAATCTGTAATTATTGAGCGTGAAGCTTCTGCCCCGATACATACCGATGGTAATCCTCATCAGGATTCAGCCAGACTGAAAATAGAAACAGTTCCTTTGTCCCTGCGTGTGGTAACAGGATCCAATGGTATGCATTCGGAACCGGACGTTCTGCCGTGAGCCCACATTCAGAAAAAGACAGCACTACGAAATCATTGAGTGGAATAATTGATGCAGCATCTGATTTAGTTTTTCCTGCCAGATCTTGACGTTCAATTTCACCAGTTCACCGGATTTTTCGTCCGCTCTATCTGTCACTAGTTTCAGCAAAATAACAGGTACAGAAAGATCTATGGCGATGGATGCAACTGTAAACCCCTCCATATCCACCAGAGTGCAACCACTCTCTTTGTGCAATTGTGTCCGAGCTACAGAGGAAAACACCGGTTTTTGAACAGTAAGCAGTTTTTTTTCCGGATAAATATGGTTCTTTAACCAGGCGGGCTTTGGCAAGAGCAGTTCTTTTCCGCTTGCAGCTTCCCGGACAAGCCGGATAAAGTAATTTCTATGAATTTGGATTGCTGGATCCAGTGTACCGCAGATACCGTAATTTATAATTAGAGATGGTTTGATAAGCTCGATATTTTTTAACAGGGTTTCCCTGTTAATCCCTGGTCCAGGCCCTGTTTCCAGAACATGCAGTATCTTTTCCTGGTTGGTATAATAAGCATAACGGTACCGGCTTTGATGCCGCTTCAGGTTGATCAATGCCATGAGAGGGGCGGATTCCTGATGAAGGGCGGTAATAAATAGAAGGGGTAAAAAATCTTTGGAAAGATGATATTCAAAATTGTCTGGCAGTCCGGTTGATCTCATTTCAGGAAATCAATTTTTTCTTTGAATATAAAGTCATGTCACTGTAAAATTGAATGGATTTGAACTTTTTCTGATTGAATAAAATAATAAAGGTGTCCCATGCGAATACGGATTTATCGAAGAGATCGAAGTATTCCTCTTCCGGAGCGAAAAACGGAGCGATCGGTTGGGTTGGATGTATATTCGGCCGAGGATGTAGAATTATGGCCAGGAAAGGCAGTGCTGGTTCCAACCGGATTGATCATTGAATCACCGCCGGGATATTATTTTAAAATTTTTATACGAAGCGGGCTTGCAGTAAAGAACGGAGTTAGCCTTGTCAATGATGTTGGAATTGTGGATGAAGACTACTGCGGTCCCGAGGATGAGGTGAAGATCGGATTAGTCCGTCATTACAATCCGGCTGATCCAAATCGTGAGCAACCATTGAAAATTTCGAAAGGAACCCGTATTGCCCAGATTATATTTGAGAAGAATATGTTACCGGAAATTGAATGGGAAGAGCAGGAAAAATCTGATTTTGCGGGTGGTTCCCGCGGCGGGTTCGGCTCCACCGGCTCTACTTAAAGGAACAAAGGCAAAAGGTTTTGGGGGAATAAGGGGGTATAAGGGTATAAGGGAATAGGGGAATAGGGGAATAACGATTTAAAGATTCAGAATTATTTCAGATTTGCTCTTTTGGAGGGGACTTGATTGGTTGGTATGACAACTCCGGGTGGGATATACGACGTTTTGTTCTCAGAATTTTTCCATCTTCATGAACTTGCTGGACAATTTCTAAACTCAAAATTCTAATGGAAATTCAAATCAAAAAACATTTATCTATTCCAGGCTCAACCTTATTTCCCCATACCCATATATCCTTAATCCTTCATCCTTGATCCTTCATCTTAATTAAAGGCTCCCGGATACTCCTACACGATTCTGGCTGCCCAGATCTCCGAAGTTGGAATAGGAATAATCCAGCCTGAACTGCTGCCACATA
>JAFGSO010000183.1 GCA_016934605.1 Calditrichota bacterium
TACTCTATTTGCCACCCTGTCTGCTTATGCCATAACACGGTTTTCTTTTCCGGGAAAAATCATTATTCCGGTTACCATGCTGGCTTTTTCCATGTTTCCTCAGATCAGCATTGTTGGATATTTGTTCAAACTTATGACTGAACTTGGTTGGATCAATACCTGGAATGCGCTGATTTTTCCATATATCACCCTGGGACTCCCCATCGCTTTGTGGCTGATGGTGAGTTATCTTTCGCGCCTTTCCACTGAACTGGACAGGGCCGCCCTGGTAGACGGTGCGTCCCGTCTTCAGATTCTGCGGAAAGTCATATTTCCACTGGCAATTCCGGGTGCTTTTTCCACCATGCTGCTGGTTTTTATTTATTCCTTCAATGAATTTCTTTTCGCCATCATGCTGACAATAGATTACCGGGCCAGGACAGTTCCGGTAGCTATTGCGCTTTTTGAAGGATTGCACGGGCAGATCCCGTGGGGGCAGATAATGGCCAGCGCTGTTGTGGCAACTGTTCCGGTGCTCATACTGGTGGCACTTTTCCAGCGTCATATTATTCAGGGACTTACCGAAGGAGCTCTTAAAGGATGAAAAAAATTGTTATGAATCATGTAGTCAAGAATTTTTTTACACTGCGGAGGGGGAAGGTAGAAGCACTAAAAGATATTAATTTAATCATTGAACCGGGAAAATTTTTTGTGCTGCTGGGTCCCAGCGGTTGCGGTAAGTCTACTTTGTTGAACATCATCGCCGGAATCGAAAAACCATCCTCAGGCGAAATTCTGTTTGATGAACAAAAAATTGTCTCAAATCGGGAGAAAATATTTCTGTCACCCAGACAGAGGGATGTGGCAATGGTCTTTCAAAGCTATGCTCTTTATCCCCATATGTCGGTGTTCGATAATATCGCCTTTCCGCTTAAAATCGGGAAACTTGAAAAGAGTGAAATTAAAAAAAAGGTTGAGCAAGTAGCAGAAATCCTGGAAATATCACAAATTATGGAGGCAAAACCTTCGGAACTGAGCGGTGGTCAGCGGCAACGTGTGGCACTGGGTCGGGCTATTGTCCGGGAACCCAGCGTCTTGCTTCTGGATGAACCGCTGTCTAACCTGGATGCACTGCTGCGCATCAGTATGCGTAGCGAGCTGAAACAGATTCAGCGCCGGATTGGCGTTACTACCATCTATGTGACCCACGATCAGACCGAAGCAATGTCACTTGGCGATAACATTGCAGTATTGAAGGATGGTGAAATTCAGCAGCTTGGCACCCCGGAACAAATTTATAAAGAGCCTGCTAATCTTTTTGTGGCGCGTTTTATGGGAACTCCACCAATGAATATTATTGAGGGACAAAAATTTGAACAGATATCCGAAAAACTGGAATTAAAAATTGAGGCCAAAACGGATGAAATCTATCTGGGAATTCGGCCGGAACACCTGAATATTACTTCTCCGGAAAAAGGCATATTTCAGGCTTCTGTTAACCTGGTGGGTTCGCAGGGAAATGAACGGCTGATTTATCTCTCCCTGAACGATCAGGAGATTATTTGCAGGGAGTACCAGGAAGTTGATTTGAAAGAAGATCAGAAAGTTGGCATTACATTTGACGCTGATAAAGTTTTTGTTTTTTTAAAAAAAGATGGTTCAAGTTTAAATCGAAAATCATAATTTTGTGAAGGTCATTGAATTACATGTGACACATGATCAGATTCTAAAGTCAAAATTTTACGGAGAATATCTGTTTGTCCAATCGTAAATGGAACACTGCTGTAATTATCAGGTATGTTTTGTTACAACTCCCTGGAATTGCAGTTTTCTCAGGAATTGTGGTTGCTTCCTATCATCTGGATTTTCTCCCCCCCTGGCTCGCCTGGACGGTATGGGCAATATGGATTCTGAAAGATATTTTCTTTTATTCACTGGTATGGGAAGCCTATGATCCGGAAAAACATGAGGATAAAAGGCCCATGGAAGGGAGAACAGGGGTTACTTCCGAAAAACTAAATCCGGAGGGGTATGTGGTTGTCGGCGGCGAATCCTGGAAAGCTGAAGCAGAATCCGGCTATGTCCCGATAGAGAAGGGACAAAAGGTTGTAATTACCAAGCTGGATGGCATGAAACTATTTGTCAAACCTGAAAAATAATATCAATTTCAAGCTGTCCGTATCTATATTTCATAAGGTGTACAGGAAATTCCGGCAGGGAAGAAAGTTGTTGCGCCGGTATTAACAATGAATGAAATTATTCATCAGGCGAGTCAGACATTCGAGGATTATCTCGGCTTCCAGGGACAGAAACAGTTTGAGGATTCCGCCAGAGTGCTCCGGGGGCTTGAAGAAAGACTAAACCAATTGCAGCAACAGAAAGAGTAAATTTTAAATAATATTTTGGATCAATAAACAAAAGGGGAGGGGAGATCATGTTTGAAGACAGAAAAGATGCCGGAAAAAAACTGGCGGAATCTCTGAAAAAATACAGAAATGCGGATGCCGTTATACTGGCAATACCTCGTGGCGGTGTTCCGGTGGGATTCCAGATTGCTCATGAGCTCGGACTGGATTTTTCAATCCTGGTATCCCGAAAACTCCCTATTCCCGATAATCCCGAGGCGGGATTCGGTGCTGTGGCAGA
>JAFGSO010000184.1 GCA_016934605.1 Calditrichota bacterium
ACTCGCGAGCACTCACCATTTAAAGGTGTCACGGAGGATATAAAAAGTCTTGAGTGCTCGCTCAAACCCGTCTGGCCACCGGACAGGCAGTCAGAATTTTGACGTTCCGCTCACCGCCACGAAAGTGGTCACGCTGTGGGAATTTTTACTGATTTTTTCTGAAGGTCGGGTTACCTATCACACTCATTAGCTATGCTTCTGGAAATGATAAGACATCATGGTGTGTGAAGAACGTATGTTAATAATAAATGAAACTGATTATCCCTTAAGCCATGTAAAACTAGGAGATAATCTCTCAGAAATGCGGCTCTAAGAAGCTATACATCATGTCTTTCGGCAAAATTATTATTTTTTTCTCCACCTTCTTGACTTTGTGTGTAGAATATTATACAATTAGAATATTTTGTGGAGCCTTTGTATGGCAAAAGAGCTGATTTCCAGAAAAATATGGCAGGTTATCATTGCGTTTTGTATAATCCTCATATCCGTTTTACACTATACCACACCCACCATGAAATGGCAGTATCATCTTATCCTGATGCAGAGTTATTTTATTCCGATACTTTTGGCCGCGTTTCAGTTCGGGGTACGCGGGGGACTTGGTTCCGCCATTATGATCAGCTTTCTTTATCTGCCTCATGTCATGCTGCAGTGGGGTGGTCTGATTGAATCCAATCTCATGCGGTTTCTGCAGATTTTACTGTTCAATATTATCGGTTATCTCACCGGTCTGAAGGCGCAGCAGGAAAAGAATGAGAAAATACGATATCAGGAGGTTGCAGAACAGCTGAAGATTTCTCTGGAAAAACAGAAAGAACAATCAGAAAAAATTGAAGAGATGGAAGATCAGCTCAGACAGGCAGACCGGTTGGCAGTGATCGGGGAATTAACGGCAAGTCTGGCCCATGAAGTTAGAAATCCTCTGGGATCCATCCGGGGAACTGTGGATATTCTGAAAAATGAAATTTCTTCTTCTACGCAGGTGAATGAATTTTTTTCAATTCTGGTAGAAGAAACAAGCCGGTTGAATCAGGTAGTCGAAAACTATCTGGGATTTGCCGGGAAACGCCGGAAAATTCCAGTCCGGTTCGATATCCGTGAAACAATACGAAACAGCAAACTTTTGTTGAGCAATAAAGCAAAAAAAAATGATGTGACAATAGAAATTCTGCTCCCGAAATATCCGCTATTTATAGAAGGGAATCCGGGAGAATTGCAGCAGGTTCTCATAAATCTCATGCTGAATTCCATCCAGGCTTTACCCCGGGGCGGACAGATTAAAATTCGTGCAGAGAAATGTGCATCTAAAGAAGAAGAAGACAATATCACTGCAGGAAATTCCAAAAATTTCTGTATTGAACTAAGCGATAATGGGACAGGGATAGCAGAGAGGGATCTGGAGAAAATATTTCAGCCTTTTTATACGACCAGGGAAGAAGGAACCGGTCTCGGTCTGGCCATTGTAAAGCGGATTGCCGATCAGAACCGCTGGGAGATAAAGGTTAACAGCCAAAAAAACAGCGGAACAAAGTTTTTACTTTTCCTCCCGGAGGTGGTGACCAATTAAACCGGTGTTCATAAAACTTTTAAAATTGGGAAAGATCGAATGTGTATACTGTTGATAGATGATGACAAGAACCTGTGCCGGGTTATCTCCTACCAGCTGGAGAAAAACAACTATGAGGTGTTAGTGGCTCACAGTGGAGAAGAAGGTCTGGAGAAATTCAACAGGAATGATGTTGAAGTTGTTCTTACCGATATTCAAATGCCAGGAATCAATGGACTTGAATTGCTTAAACGTATCAGGAGGGAAAATCGTGAGGTGGTCATTATTCTGATCACTGCCTATGGAAGTGTGGAAAACGCAGTGGAAGCCTGCCATCTGGGAGCTGATGATTATATCACCAAGCCATTCAGCCAGGAACAATTATTGTTTGTTATTGAGAAGACTATCCGTCTTCGCCGCCTTCAAAATGAGAATCGAAAATTGCGCCAGGAGCTTTCCGAAAAATTTCAGTTCAATCAAATGATTGTCAGCAGCGATGAGATGCATAATGTGCTGCAAACCGCCAGACAGGTTGCCAAAAGCAATGCTACGGTATTGATTCTGGGAGAGAGCGGAACCGGGAAAGAGTTACTGGCCCGGGCAATTCATGTTAACAGTCCCAGAAAGGAAAAAACCTTTGTTGTGGTGAATTGTCCCTCCATACCGGAAAATCTGATTGAGAGTGAGTTATTCGGTCATATCCGGGGAGCATTTACCGGAGCCATCAAAGACCGAAAAGGCAAGTTTGAAGCGGCGGACGGAGGAACACTTTTTCTTGATGAGATCGGAGACCTGAGAGAAGATGTTCAGGCAAAACTATTGCGGGTATTACAGGAAGGGGAATTTGAGAGGCTGGGAGGTAACCGGACCATCCGGGTAGATGTACGGATCATTGCCGCAACCAATAAAGATATTGAAAAACTGGTTCAAACGGGTGAATTCAGGGAAGATCTTTATTATCGATTGAATGTGGTTCCCATTGTGATTCCACCCTTACGAGAGCGGAAAAAGGATATTCCGTATTTGATAGATTTTTTTGTGGATCGCTATAAAAAAAGCGATTATATTCAGATTGATCCGGATATCTATGAAGTTTTAAAAAAATATGACTGGCCGGGTAACATCCGCGAGCTGGAAAATGTGATAGAGCGGGCGATAGTATTATCTTCTGAGCCGCGGATCTCTCTAAAAAATCTTCCGGCACACATCATAGAGAAAACACGGCAAAAAAGAAGCGGATCGGAGGAGTTATTGCTGGAGGATTTATCTCTTGAAAATGTGGAAAGGCGTGCCATTGAAAGGGCATTGGAAAAGAGTGGCGGGAATAAGAGTAAAGCATCCAGA
>JAFGSO010000185.1 GCA_016934605.1 Calditrichota bacterium
ATAATTTGGAATTTTATTGTTATTTGGTGCTTGGAATCACGCCAGCGGGCGGATCAGGCTACTGACTGATTTGGAATTTAAAACTGGTTACTGGCTGAACCAGGGACGGTTTAGTCCCGACGGGGCAGCCGGAGGTTGGATGCTGGCTGCTGGCTGCTGGTTACTGGCTGCTGGTTACTGGCTGAAACAGGGACGGTTTAGTCCCGACGGGGCAACCGGAGGTTGGATACTGGATGCTGGCTGCTGGATGCTGGTTTCTGGCTGCTGGATAGTGGTAGAAAGGTTTTAAATTTTGTATTTATAATTTAGAATTTTTATTGGAACCACGCCGATAGGTCAGTCTGGCAGGCGGATCAATCAACCGAAAGGCTGAATTGGAATTTATTTCTAGCTAGATGGCTCCCTTAATCCTTAATCCTTCATCTTTCATACTATATCCTATATCCTATATCACCCAAAAATTTATAAAATATTTGGAAATAAATAATTTATATATTATAATTCTAAGCTTTAAAATTTTGAAAAGGAGGTTTTATATGCCAGCTGAAACTCAGGATATTGATAAATTTATGGACAGTTCAGAAAATCTTTACGAAGTGGTAATGGTGGTGGCAAAAAGAGCACGGCAGATTAATGAGGAGCAGTATCAACGTATGAGAGACCGTCAGATTCTTGAGGAACTTGACGGTGAATTCGAAGAGGAATTTCTCAATCTCGATGAAGAGAAAAATGAAATTGAGGAACCGGTTGAGCCGGAAGAAAATCCCATCACCCTTTCCCAGAGAGAATTTCTCAAAGGTAAAATAGAATACCACTACGAATCCACCAAGTAATGAAAACCCCCGGAAACGGGGGTTTTTTATATATAAACCTCCGTTCAAATCCCTGCACATAAATGTAACATGAAAAACACCTTAATAGATCTAATTGTTCACAATGCATTGATTTATGATCCGATTGAAGGACACTTGTCCGAAAATGCCCTGGCTGTCAGTAAAAATAGGGTTTTCATGCTCGGTAAAGATTCTACCGTGCTATTACTGAAACAGCCGGGAACTCGGGTGATCAATGCCGGCGGACGTCTGCTATTGCCAGCCTTTATGGATTGTCATACACACTTCATTGGTTATGTACGACGCCAGCAGGAAGTCCGGCTGGAAGATTGCCGCTCTCTCAGCGAAACTCTTAAACGCATCCGGAAAAAAGTAGAACAAACTCCCGAGGGAGAATGGATAACTGGTGGTGGCTGGAATCAAAATATCTGGGAAAAGGGTGACTACCCGCACCGCAAACATCTGGACGAAATAAGCACCCGGCATTATATCGCGCTGGACAGTAAGGACTGGCATACCTGCTGGGTGAACAGCCCTGTTTTGAAAATGGCGGGATATTCTGTGGATAAACCCTACGATGGGGCAGGACACCTGGCGATAGATCCGGTAACAGGAGATTTCACCGGAGTGCTGGAAGAAAATAACCGGCTGATTGTTTATGACCTGATGCCCGATTGGACCTATGAAAGAATCCGTTATCATTTTTTACAAGCGACGGCAGATTTTTACAGGTACGGCTTCTCTTCTATCCATACTGTTGAAAGCGGGAATGAATTCAGAATATTTCAGCAGGCCAGGCGCCTGGAAGAACTTGGCTTAAGGACTTTCTGGTACATGCCGGTTAAACTCGTAGATGATGCCCTCAATATTAGCCTGGAGCAGGATCTTGGTGACGACTGCCTGAAAGTATCAGGCGTAAAAATATTCGTGGATGGTTCTTTTGGATCTCAAACAGCTGAACTGTTCGAAAATTATGATAACAGTAATCACTCCGGCGTGGAATCAATGACCGAAAGTGAACTGAATTTATGCGTACAGAAAGCGGTCCAGGCAAGGTTATCCTGTGCCATACATGCAATTGGCGATAGAGCGGTGAGTAAAACATTACATGTTTTGGAGAAATTTTCGCCTCAGAGTATCAACCTCGGTTTGCGACACCGCATCGAACATGTCCAGCTTATCCAATCAGACGATCTGCCTCTCTTCAGGGCATATCAGATTTATGCCAGCGTTCAGCCAATCCATCTGGCGGATGATATTCCGGTAATCCGGAAACATCTGTCATCACGAGCTCATCTCACCTATCCTTTCGGAAGCCTTAAACGAAAAGGTGCCAGGCTGATTTTCGGATCAGATACACCCATTGAGGATTTTAATCCCTGGAAGGCTATCTATTCAGCCATGGAAAGAAAATATCAGTTACAGGAAAAAGAGGAAACTTTTTTCCCGGGGGAATGTCTCGATCTGGAGACATGCCTGAAAGCTCATACAATGAGAGCTGCAGAATCGGTCGGGATGGGAAAAAAATTAGGCCGGATACAGCCGGGTTGGCTGGCCGATTTCTTTCTGGCCAGTATGAACCCCTTTAAAATTCAAAGCACTGAAATCAAAAATATTGAATCCGTTTTTACAGTAGCTAACGGAAAGATTGTTTACGATAAAATCACCTGAAACCGGTTACATTAGCGATGAGGTTCAATGTTTCAGAGGGCGAAATTTATCGGAGAATTTCATCGATGTTCTTTGTTCTTAATCCCGGATGAAAATTATCATATAGCCGGAAATTTTCCGGCAAATTTTCGTGTCCATTCCAGGGCTGCTTCTTCATCGGATAATTTACGCCCTTCTTTTTCCAGGACATCCTGCTGATAATCCCTGATATAACAGATCTGTTCAATCAGGCGTACCCTGAAAGAATGGTGTTCATCAATGAATTCAACCCCAACTTCTATTCCGTTTTCTTTCTGTAAACACCAGATGACTCTCCCGATAGCTTCAAACGAGGGATCTACTGATGGAATCCGAATCAACAGAATTGTGTCAGGAACAAGGAATGAATCAACCCGAAAACTGATACCCCCTATACTTATATTCCGTGAATTTTCCCGGATATCAATATTTTCTCCGGTTATTTTGTACTCGATGGGAATCCGGGTGGGATGACGAATCGTTTTTCGCATAGGCATTGTTTTCTTATTAAAATAATTCAGTGCGCTGATGTATACTTTCAAAATTTAAAAACAATATACAATATTTTTAGGGAATAATACAATTTAAACCATCATGAATGAACAATTTAACTCTCTTCAAACTTTTTGACCTTCGAAATCATATTACCTGCCATATAACTGTCATCAAAATTCCCGAGAATTTCTACCTGACTTGTTTTTATGGTTCCCATTTAGCATCTTTCAGGTAAAAGAATGACAAATATTCTTCAGATAGAACAAAATAAAAGAGTCTCAAACAGGAGTCAATAATGCTAACACGTGGATCTTATCTTTTTCTTGTGCTGTGCCTGATATCGCCGGTTTTATCACAGGACCGGCCGGTGGGATACAATTTCGCTACACGATCGGAGATAATTGCTACCCAGGGAATGGCTGCTACCAGCCAGCCCCTTGCCACTCAGGCTGCTTTAGATATTCTTCAGAAAGGTGGAACGGCCGTAGATGCTGCTATAGCTGCAAATGCCATGCTGGGTTTGATGGAACCCACAGGTTGCGGTATAGGAGGTGACCTCTTTGCTATTGTATGGGATGCAGAAACCGAAAAACTGTATGGTCTTAACGCCAGTGGACGTTCTCCTTACTCGCTGTCCCTGGACTATTTCCGGGAAAAAAATATCAAAAAAATACCCGCTTACGGTGTTCTGCCGGTAACCGTTCCCGGCTGTGTAGATGGGTGGTTTGAACTGCATGAAAAATTCGGTAACCTTCCCATGACTGAAATTCTGGCTCCGGCTATTAACTATGCGCGAAATGGTTTTCCGGTGAGCGAAATTATATCCTATTACTGGCAGAAAAATGTTGATATTCTTAGAGATTTTCCTAATTTCACGGAAATTTTTACCGTTAATGGGTGTGCTCCCCGGAAAGGTGAAATATTTAAGAATCCATATCTGGCCAATACTCTGGATAAAATAGCCGGAGGCGGCCGTGATGTTTTCTATAAAGGCGAAATTGCCCGCACTATCGCCAATTTCATGAAAAGAATGGGAGGATTTCTCTCTTACCAGGATCTGGCTGATCACCGTTCGGAATGGATAAATCCCGTCTCCACCAATTACCGGGGATTTGATGTCTGGGAACTTCCGCCGAACGGACAGGGTATAGCGGTACTTCAAATATTGAATATTCTTGAAGCTTACGATCTGAAAAGCATGGGATACGGGAGTGCTGACTACCTGCATCTCCTGATCGAGGCTAAAAAACTGGCATTTGAAGATCGTGCCAGGTATTATGCCGATCCCGAATTTTATCAGATGCCGTTGAATATTTTGATTTCGAAAGAATATGCGGCCGACCGAAGAGCATTAATAAATCTCCATAAAACCTCACGGCATTATGAGCCGGGGAATATTTCTCTGGAAGATGGAGATACCGTATATCTGACAGTTGCAGACAGTTCAGGAAATATGGTATCGCTTATTCAGAGCAATTATCAGGGCATGGGCTCCGGGATGACTCCTGATGGGCTTGGTTTTATTCTGCAGGACCGGGGAGAATTGTTTTCTCTGGAGGAAGGTCATCCTAATATATATGAGCCTCACAAACGGCCGTTTCACACGATTATACCTGGTTTTGTTACCTTAAATGATCAGCCGTATCTGAGCTTTGGCGTGATGGGAGGTTCCATGCAACCTCAGGGACATGTACAGGTTCTTGTCAATTTAATAGATTTCGGGATGAGCCTGCAGGAGGCGGGCGATGCACCCCGAATTCGTCACAGCGGTTCTTC
>JAFGSO010000186.1 GCA_016934605.1 Calditrichota bacterium
AAATTTTTTCGACGACCAGTCCAGTTGCTTTTTTTGAATGTAATGCATTGCACCGGGAAATTGTAACCGGATTTCCCCGTTTTCGTCGGTGCAGGTCGAACCCCCGGCATGGTCAAAATGAAGATGGGTGATGATAACATCCGTTACATCTTCTGGCTGTATATTTTTCTCTGACAGGGACCGAAGTAATGACCGGTCGGAATGGTCGATGGCGTATATTTCCTGAAATTTCTCACTGAATTTTGTTCCGACACCGCAATCGATAAGGATAATTCTTCCATCCCCCACCAGCAGCAAAGTATTTAAGGCCATTTCAATACGATTTTTTTCATCTGCCGGATTTGACTTCTGCCACAGGGTCTTCGGTACCACACCAAACATGGCACCTCCATCCAGTTTATATCTTCCCGCATCTATATGATGAATTTCATAGGGTCCTATCTGCATAAAACCTCCTTAAATAAAAATTCCATGTTATAATTTCTGTTTTAGTCTGCTATGTTCAAGTAAAAAATGCTCTTAGAACCATACTCATCCCGATGCTCAACTAACCTTATGCCCGGACTGCCTGAGAAAGTGGCTTTTTTAGCCCGATGACCTGAATTGTTGATAAAGCGGTGCCTTGAATCAGATAGCACTATAATTAAAATTGCTCTTTGAAAAAATCAAATGAATTTTTAGATTAATTTCGTTATTTAACCTGCATTATTCACAACCACGAAGGCACAAAGCCACAAAGTAATTTATATTTATAGATTATGGAACTCACAAGTCAAATATGAATAGGATTTTTTTATCAATTCGCATCCCTGCACTATTATTTTTTAGGCGCCCGGGTGACCTAGTGGTCCCGGTCTTCCGGGATGAATTAAACATGTTATAAGGATTAACGGTTAATCCCCTGAATTTGTTTGGTGAAAGGACTTCCATGAGAAAGTTATTGCTGATAATGATGTTGTTGTCGGTTGTTCCGTTTGTTTTTAACACTTCCGGACTTCTTCAGGCTCAGCAGGAAATAACCGTAACAGACAGCCTGTTCGAAAACGGACACATTGTTGAGACTACAGGGAAAGAGCATATTCCTTCCCTGGGAACCAAACTGCCCATGTGGAGTGTTATTCCCTTTGCGGGAATTCTGTTGTCAATTGCCCTGTTTCCACTTCTGGCACCCCGTTTCTGGCATCATAATTTCGGCAAAATATCCGCTTTCTGGGCATTGATATTTGCCATTCCTTTTGTTCTGGCTTATGGTGAAGCCGCTTTTGTTGAGATACTCCATATCTATATTGCAGATTATATACCGTTTATCATTCTTCTGTGGGCTCTTTTCACAGCGGGTGGTGGTATTTTTGTAAAAGGCACACCGGTAGGAACCCCTTTTAATAACCTCATTGCCCTCCTGATAGGAACTTTAATTGCTTCCTGGATCGGCACGACGGGCGCTGCCATGGTTATGATCCGGCCCGTTCTGCGCATGAACCGATACCGTAAATCAAAAATACATATTATCATTTTTTTCATATTTCTTGTTGCCAATATCGGGGGTTCACTGACGCCTCTGGGAGATCCGCCACTTTTCCTCGGTTTTCTGCATCATGTTCCGTTTTTCTGGACATTCAATCTCTTTACGGAAATGGCATTCCTGGCAGGAATATTGTTACTGCTGTTTTTTCTGCTTGATACATTTTATTTTCGGCTGGAGGGCTGGCATCGGAAAGAGCACCTTAAACCTTATTATTATCAGATACCCGAAGAGTTAACCGAAGAAAAAATCCTCATAAATCACGATCTTCATAAAAAGGGAGAAAAGGTTGAAATTCCTGTCAAGGCTAAAATCAGTATACAGGGATTACATAACCTGATATTTCTTGCCGGAATTATGGGTGGGGTGTTATTCAGCGGCCTGGTGCATATCGGGGAATTTACCATTATGGGAATCCATGTGACCATCCAGAGTATGATCCGTGATGTGTTCCTGATTATTATGGGTATCCTTTCCCTCAAAACAACGGCCTGGTCTATCCGGGAAGGAAATGAGTTTACCTGGTTTCCGATTAAGGAAGTTGCGATACTTTTCGCCGGCATTTTCATGACAATTGTTCCGGCACTCTCCATGCTCAGGGCCGGCTCGGAAGGCGCCTTACATTTTATTATTGACTCGGTCAATAAACCATGGCACTACTTCTGGATTACCGGTTCACTTTCCAGTTTTTTGGATAATGCACCAACTTATCTGACGTTTCTGAGTACTGCTTTGGGTCAATTTTATCCCGGGATTCCGGAAATTGAAGCAGTCCATCTTCTTATTGAAGAACATGAACTGTATCTCGAGGCCATCAGTACCGGAGCGGTGTTTTTTGGCGCAATGACCTATATTGGAAATGCACCAAATTTTATGGTTAAATCGATTGCTGAAGAGCAGAAAAATAAAATGCCCAGTTTTTTTGGTTATATGATTTACTCAATTATTTTTCTGATACCTATATTCCTCCTGATCACCTGGATATTCTTTTAATTAGCTCCGGTGCTCGGTATAAAAAAATGAATTTCACCGATACCCATACACACCTGCATTTCGATCAGTACCGGGATGATCTGGATGAGGTGATAAAGCGAGCCGGGCAGGCTGGCATCAAAAAAATCCTGACTCTGGGAACTGATCCTGCATCAAGCCGGGACACGCTGTCAATCGCCCACCGATTCGAAATTGTTTATGCGGCTGTTGGGATTCATCCTACTGATATATCCGATAAACCGAATGAAGATACCAGGCGTATCAGAGAATTGATTGACCAGGGAAATAAAATCGCAGCTGTTGGTGAAATCGGATTGGATTTGCACTGGAAGGAAATACCCTTGGAAAAACAATTTCCGATTTTTGAGCAGATGTTGATGCTCGCAGCAGAAAAAAATCTTCCGGTAGTCATTCATAACCGGGAGGCACACCCGGAAATGCGCCGGTTCCTCCGGGAAAGGGATTTCACCCGGCTGAGGGGTGTGATGCATTCCTTTTCCGGTACGGCCAATGATGCTGCATTCTATATGGAGCTGGGTCTGATGATCTCTTTTACCGGGGTTATCACCTTCAAAAATTTTAAAGATATGGATGTGGTCAGATCTGTCCCACCGGACAAACTTCTTC
This sequence comes from Calditrichota bacterium, assembly GCA_016934605.1. Lineage (GTDB taxonomy): Bacteria > Calditrichota > Calditrichia > RBG-13-44-9 > RBG-13-44-9 > RQOF01. The sequence continues at coordinate 3,143 of JAFGSO010000186.1, forward strand.
TGGAGACCGATTCTCCCTTCCTGACACCGGTTCCCAATCGCGGAAAACGAAATGAGCCGTTCAATGTCCGTCATATCGCGGTAAAACTGGCTGAAGTTCACAGCCTGCAGTTAGAGGAAATCTCAGAAATAACCTGCAGGAATGCGGCTTCTCTGTTTCGATGGAATGACTGAAAAGAATAAACCTGCTTCCACCTGCTGATGATATCGGGATGCAAACGGAAGCAGGTTTATTGTCAGTTTCCCGGATTCGCAGACCCTTTATTCAAATATCTGCTCAATTGGTAGCATCTGTATCTGATCTTTACCCTCCTTTAATGGATATTCAGCAATAATTTTAACTTCCATTAAAACCTCCTCGGATTTCGGAGTATCCTAACTGATAGGACTTGGCGCATTACTGACAATCATTTCTTTCAGTC
>JAFGSO010000187.1 GCA_016934605.1 Calditrichota bacterium
ATCAATCAGGAAAAATGGATAGTTATAGAAACCACCATTAACCGCCTGATTCAGAACACGGACACAATTTTCATGATCGCCCATAAAACCATATAGGCGCGCAATATCGAATAACATTTCACCATCATAAGGTTTATTATCTTCAATACGATAGACATATTTTATCGCTTCCTGGTGTCGGCCATTTAAATGAAATAAATAAGTGTCTTCAGCCTTGTAGACCACACCCATCCCCCCTTCACCGAGTTTTTCAATAATTTTGTAGTGTGATATTATCTTGCCAATCATGATTTTATTCTCTCTCATTGCTTAACCGGACCAAAGTAACGGTCTAGCCAATTCAAACTTTCTTTAATCAATTCTTTCATAGGAATAATATGATCGGTTTCGTAAACAATCAGTTTCTTATCCTTAACCGGAGTCCCGAGAAGATCAAACATTGGTTTCGCTGCGTGTTCATATGATACATTTGCATCATACCGTCCGTGCAGCATGAGTGTGGGAATAGTCACTCTGGATACGTAATTGATATAGTCCGCTTCCGGCCTCGGTTTCCCATAATACATTTCCAGCCCGCCGGCATTTATAATGGCAATTTTAATTCGCTCTTCAACAGCAGGAATCATACTACCCAAAATGCCACCCCAGCTAAAACCATAGTAGGCCAGTTTTTCCTCATCAATATCCGGCCGGGTTTCAAGGTAATCGATAACTCTTTTAAAATCCTTGACAATTTTTACCTGATAATCTCTGAACTCATGTGAATCATTATACCAGTAATGCAGGGAATTCGGTATGTCATCTTGCCGTTCAAAAGTTCCTTTGTATACCGGATAAACCACCGCCCTTCCATTTTTAACCAGATATGAAAGATTCCAGGAAAATTCATAATACTCTTCAATATCCTTACTTGAAGGCACAAAAACAGAACCGGAACCGGGGAAATAGATCACAGTCTGATAGGGTGGACTGGTATTTCTGGGCAAAAAAAGATGAATAAGGACCCGTTCATTATTATAGGCAGCAGAAAAAGATATTTTCTCATGAATCCAGTTGTGTGAATCATCCTTTGTTTCGTCCACAGACGCGTTTAAATCTGACTTGTCATATGAAAACATATCCTTATAAATTTTAAAAATCTTGTCGGAAACCGGCGTTTCTTTATATAGATCCCTGGGACTACTTGTCGTTATCGAAGCAAACAGGCTATCCGATATGTCGCTCTTTTTGGGATAGATAACACAGCGAATACCATTCTTCAGAGAGCGGTCAAATGGATCTGCCTGAGTCACAGAGCGATACATGTAGTGCGCATCATTCCAGGCACCGCCCCTGATGCAACATCCCTTGTCTGCTTCATTCCAGCACCATTCCCTCACATTTCCTGCCATATCGTATACACCGAATTGTGTCATAGCTTTTGTCGTACCTGTTGGAACCGGACCTTTTTCGCCAAAATTGCACATAGCATAAAACAGATGAGACAACATGCCAAGACTTCCTCTCCCAGCAGCTTCCCAATGGTGTACGGTTGGGAGACTTTTTCCAGCAAATTCAGCATATGCCGCCGCTTCGTACCAACTGATCCCGTTCACCGGCATATTGTCTTCCCCTTGAGGATAACCTCCTCCTATCCAGGGTGCCGGTCCCGGTCTGCCTGTTGCATCCCGGAATTCAAGCATGGCATCTTGCCAGGAAATTTCTTTACCAGTTTTCACAAAGGGAATCTTCCAGAATTTTTGGTTCTGATAACCCCCGCTATCAATAAACTCTTTGAATTGTTTATTGGTTACTTCGTATTTATCAATCAAAAAAGCAGGGATGTTATCGGTTTCGGGAATGTGTATCATATCTGCCGGCTGAGAACCCTGAATTATCATTTTACATTTATAGAGTCCCGCCGGATGTTTACCGGTCCGAAAATCCATTGATCTTCTCGACCAAAATTGACGATACAAAGTCTCATACCCGGTCAATTCAAATTTCCAATGATATAAATAAGCTGGCATACGCATACTGTCAATGGGAGACACCCCGATAAATTCCCAATCCCGCTCAGTATCATCAAAAGGTTTACGATAGATTTTTACTCCGGGTGGTTCTGTTATAATAGAAATAATTCCGGTAATCTCCTCCATCCTTTTTATAAACACAGGATCGTTTGAAATATAATCTGCCGCTTTCATGGCGAGATTATATGCTTCGATATTATTCACATCTGCGCCACCCAAACTTATTAATTCCCCGATTTTCGGCAAAGCTACATCTTTGGCCCATCCGATTCGATTCATCCTGTGAATCTGGGAAATAAGAAAAAGAGAGAAAATGATGACCGAGAGTCCCAAAGGCACAAGTAATTTTGGTTTTAAATAGCGGCTCATCCAGTTTTTTCTTCTACCATTCAATTGATCATCGATTTTAAGTAACTCGGTTTCAAATTCAGAGATAGAAGATGTTCGTACTGATAAATCCTTTATGAGTGCTTTTTTAAGAAGTGTGATGAGCGCATTCGGAAATGGTTTTGATTTAGCCGTTTCAAATGGTGGATCCTCGTGTAAAATCGAATAGATTACCGCCTGTTCGTAATCACCTGTAAAGGGTACTCTTCCGGTCAGCATTTCATATAAAACCACACCCAATGACCAGATATCTGACCGGTGGTCGACTTCTTCTTGTCCCTGTATCTGTTCCGGTGACATGTAATGGATAGTGCCCAGTGTTGATGTTTCTTTGGTGAGCTTGCTGACACCTTTTAATTTGGCCAGGCCAAAATCCAGGATTTTCACCCGCCCGTTTCTGTCGATTAAAATATTTTCCGGTTTAATATCCCGGTGAACAATATTCGCCTTATGAGCTTCTGATAATCCCTCACAGATCTGGTTTGCAATCTCAAGAATTTCATCTAAACCTGAAAAACCTTTATCGATTTTCGCTCTTAATGAATCACCAACGATACATTCCATCACTATGAATATCTGCTCATTTTCTTCTGCAATTTCGTGGATGGTGACGATATTGGGGTGGTTCAAGGCCGCAGCAGCTTTGGCTTCGCGTTGGAAACGTTCTACATTTTCCCTCTCTCTGGTCATATATAGGGGTAGAAACTTTATGGCGACTTGTCGTTCAAGTTTAAGGTCTTCAGCCAGATAGACTTCGCCCATTCCCCCTTCGCCGAGCTTCTCCAAAATCTTGTAGTGAGAAATTATCTTACCAATCATTTGTTATCTCATATTGAGTTAAAAAATTTTGTTCACCCCATGAGATAATGATATTGACTTTATTATACAAACAATTTTTATTTAGAATTTAAATTGATCGCATAATCTTAATTGTTTTTTCTCAGGAACAAAATAAAAAATTGTATTACATGCCAATCTTGAAATCTCTATTTCCCCAATAAATTTAAAAAGCAGCAAATTTACTTTCTTTCACCACCGGAAAACGAATTAACGGCTCATTTTGTTGGTTGCCAACTATTTTTACTGCCGGCGCTTGGATCTCTTTGGACATATCATTCCCATTGGCAGTGATGCAAGAAATCGCAACGCGGATGCGGTGTCCCCTGGTAAACACCTTCGCGGTCGGTAACAAGTCGAATGCCAGTTTAACCGGTTGATCCGGTGGAATAGGCAGAAGATCTTCTTTATAATGACGGTGGAACGGCAAATCCATATTATTAAAAGAGGGTTCAGATTCTTTCCGGTGTGAAGCCCGCAGACCTCCATCCGAAACCTGATGAACGCTATCGGATTCATTTACGTCCTGCAGAGAAACGTACAAATCAACATCCTTCACCATAGTGGTGAGATTCAGCATAACAATAGGATGCCCAATCACAAACAGGTTCCGTTCCAGCGGCGGTGTGGTAAATGTTAATTCACCGGAAGCAGGGAAGGGAATGCTCTCTTGCTGATTTTCCTTCAGAACTTTAGTAGAAGAAAGTAATCCTTGATACCTAGATTGAGCATCGCCGGATGTCTGCCGGATGAAGTAATAGTCTTTTGATTCGGTATCCGGCAGGGGCCATATCTCTGCCTGATACCAAACCAGGGAATCCGGATCATCAATACAGATATAGTGAATTGACGGTTCATCCATAATACCGTTTTTAATGTCTTTTAACCAGTAATCAAACCACCTTAATTGTTCAATACCCAAAAGCGTGTATGAACTTTTGATATCATGTGACCACCAGCCTGCGGTTAATTTTTTCGGTCCCAGTAGATTAACAAACCATTGAAACGCATCCCGTATCAGAAAATCCTGCCAGCCAACCCATTGATAGACCGGTATACGGGAGACGTTACAGGCAGATAGATGAACCATGGGATTGCCCTGCAGCCAAAATGAATATTCTTTATACTGACTATCCCGGAATGGCATTGCCTTGAAAAATTCAAATGGATCAACATTCTTTCTGTGTTCTAACCTTGCTTTTTTTAACAATTGTCCGTCTGAGTCGCTATCTACCGGAACGGCATCCGCTTCGATATCCCAGTATTGCAATGAGTTCCTGATCGATTTGGCAATATTTTCAGAGAAAATACCACCAGCGTATATTATCTCATAGAGATCGAATGTCGGACCCGAGGGAAAGACCGCTTTCAGATGCGGTGGCGCCTGAGCGGCGGCTAAAAACTGGGCATTACCGGAATAGGAGTGTCCGAACATTCCCACATTGCCATCACACCATTCCTGTGAAGCAATCCACTCGGTAATCTGGTAGATATGTTGCGCAGACCAATGAGAGAGGGGCCCCATGTTCTCACTACCAAAAGAGGCACCGGTTCCCCTGGCATCCGCAACCACAATCACATATCCGTGTTTGATCAGCGTCTGCAATGGTGTCATCCGATCCACCAGCGAGAGAATTTTGCCATCCTTTTCCACGGCGCGGTGATAGCGATAGTACGCCCAGACAGCCGGTAATGGGTCTGAAACAACCTGTTCATTTCGAACAGGCCGAATAATATCCATTGCCAGTTTAACACCATCGTGCATAGTGAGGTATTGCGAAGTACATTGCCAGCTGTCGTATTTCTCTTCAGAAAACCCCTGGTATTTTCCAAACGAAGAGAGGGCAACTTCCGGATTTTTATTACAGGTGATAAACAGAAATGAAAAAATGAAAAGAAAAACGGAATATCGAAGGTGTTTTTTTACCATGTGATGACCTCCTGATTATAATATCACCAATGCCCAATTCAACCAAAAAAAGCATATCCTTCAGCAGTCTTTGATTGGTATTGTAGTACAATATTTTTGATTGCTATTTTATTTGACATTCCTGATCAATATTACATCGTCGTTCATTACGCCGGCTGCATAGGCCAAATATTGACCGTCTCCTGACCAGTCAAAGTGAAAAATTTGCTGGTTTTTTAGATGGGTCAATGGAACGGCAGGAGAATCGTTTAGGGCTTTTATCCAGATATTCCGTGCTCCGCTTTCTCCTGTGATATAAGCCAGGCTCTTTCCATCCGGTGTCCATCGCAGATCGTTCCAGTTCGCGATATCGGCAGCAACCGGGAAGCGGAAGGTCGGTTCGCCTCCTTCAAATGGTATTACAATGATATGAAATTGATCCGGCTGATCCGATTCGTCCGATCCAAAAAAGGCAATCCTTTTCCCATCTGGAGATATGGCCGGCCAGAGGGACAAATATTTCACCAGTTGAGTTGGTTCACCTCCGTTAATGGGCACTTTCCATAGTGTGCGGCGTCCTCCGGCTTCCGATTGGTAAACCACCCATTTCCCATCCGGCGACACGCGGGGTACATCACTCCATGGTCTTTCTGTCAAAGGGGTAATATTATTCCCGTCTATATCCATGCGCCAGATCCGGTTTTCAGTAGACTTTCCCCGCCAGGATTGAAAGACAATATAACGCCCATCCGGTGAGACATCCGGCAGCCAATTATTCACCTCATCTCCGGAGAGTACTTTTTGTCCGGAGCCGTCCCGGTTTATGATCCATAGTCTGAAATCCCGACTCCCATAGACCAGGCGCCCATCCGGGGTCCAGGCAACTCCAAAAAATCCGGCATAGTTTCCCGTAGTGATCTGCTGTGCCTGATCCGGATTGTCA
>JAFGSO010000188.1 GCA_016934605.1 Calditrichota bacterium
CTTTGCCGACAGGATAGCCCCCGTACCGACAACTCATAACCCGAAAGCCTTTTTTGCTGTCAGCCTGATAGCCCTGCTGGCAAACGCAGCACTGTTTATCTATCAGTTCAGAAAAATCGTGAAAAACAGGCTGAATCCCTTAAAAGCGGAAATCTACAGCGAAACGGCTTCATATCGCCATGTCCTGACTGATTCGCTTTGAGTTGAAATCGCGAACAGGATTTGAGAATGATTTACCCCTCCTCCCCGGGCAGGCCGGGGTAAAATCATTCAGCCTGTTCCCGTCATCCCTCTCTTAGCAGAGTATCAGGGCCGGTTCAGATCATTTCAGAACATCAGCGATAGAGACACCGGAAGTCTCCCTTAAAACCAGCGAATCATTTTCATAAATGTTCAGAACATAGTCTCCGCCGTCTTTAACAACTTCCCAGCTGACGGAAGAAAGATCATTCCAGAATAATTGCACCTCAAGAAATCTGGAGTCCATTTTAATTGACGACATGAAATAGCCGCCTTTCTGCGCTGTATACTCCGCCATCCTGAGATTTGACCAGAGGGCAAACCGATCTCTATCATCTTCCGAAAACAGGGCTCCATTGACAACTGAACCATTCACCATGTAGGGGATATATCCGAAAATCCGCTCCAGTTCATCGGGAGAGTTAAATTCATCAGGTATTGTGACTTCTGCATCGGGTTTTTTGAGTAGGAATGCCCCATCGCCGATTTCTGTAACAGACCCGGGGACAGATATGTTCCTGAATTCATTATAGGAAAAAGCGCCCGGTCCGATTTTTTTCAACCCCGCCGGAAGGACGAGATTTTCAATGGCGCAGTATGTAAAGGCAGAGCCCCCGATTGTTTCCAGACCCGGGGAAAATTGAACATCGGCAAGCTCAACGGCACCCCGGAATGAATTGAACTCAATAACTTTTATATTGGATGGAATGACCAGCTGCCTTATCCCGGACCCGTCGAAAGCCCCCCAGGGAATGCTTTCCAGAGATTGCCCCAGAACCAGAGACTGCAATTCCGTACCGGCAAAAATTCCCGGATCGAGCTCTGTCACACTATCGGGAATAACAAGGGATTCTACAGAGGAATTCTCAAAAACAGCTCCCAACCGCGTCAGAGTATCGGGAAGGGACACGGTCCTGATTGTCCTGTTATCGTAAAAGCACGGCCAGTCGAGCTCTGTGACCTTCAAGCCTTTGAAGTGGGATGGCACGACCATCTCTTCAGCGATTTCCGGAAATCCGGTAATAGTTATTCCAGACGGATTAGGGGCATATTCCAGATTGTCGTCGTGAATGAAGACTGTTTCAGAAACTCTGGCATTCTCAAAAGTCAATTCCAGATCAGTCGGACCTGTTCCTGTGGTGTTGAATGCGGTAAAGTTCTCCGCGACAGGCCTTAAGTGTTCGATCCGTCCGTCCGGGAAGGTTCTCGTGACGGTGATTCTGTCCAGATGGTATTCGGGAATATCATTCCGGTAAAAAACCGTATTGTCGGCGAAACTGATTGCCAGTGTGCTATTTTCGGTTCCGCCGGTCTGGCCGGCTGGATTCCCGCAGGACATCAGTGCAGATGAGACCAGTAGAATAAGAAAGACAATCTTTCCGATATGTTTAAATTCCATAATGGCAACCTTCTTTATAATTATTGATAAGCATTATCGTTAATTTATTGAAGCAAATTATTAGAAATTAAACAATATAAATTGATAATATTTATTGTTATTTTAACAATGGGGTTTTGATTCGGGGATTTCAGGTTCAAGTCCCCCTCGCAGGGCATAAAAAAAGGTACAGTCGAGACTGAAGCTTTCCATAACGAAATAATCCGACGGGGTGAAACGGATTTCTTTAAACTTGAAAGAAAGCAGGATAAACCATCAAAACGCTGGACGTTGTTATCTTCTGGGAAATGATGGATTAGTGATACTTCATCCACTTTTTTTCCAATGATTAACAAATCCTTTAAGCTTTCTCCGTAAATTATTTTGCATATATACAAATATATTTGCAAAAAATAGAATCTTGCAGTCCCTATATTGACTTATTCATATTGGCACGGATTCTGCAATAAACTAATTAAGAGGTTTGAAATATGTTGAAAATCAAAAGAACAGATGATGAAAAATTAATCTGAAAAAGGGATCCAGTCATATCTCTTCCTATGATAAGGTTCCGGCAAAAACTTCAAATACTGATCAAAATAGTCGGGAGCCAACAGAGCAAAACTGTCATAGTTTACATAAATGTATATTGTGCGGAAATCCTATACCTGAAGAAAAAATGCAACCAGTTCCCAATACATTGTTATGCATCAGTTGTCAAAAGAAATAAGAACTGATACCCCCCAAACACTGAAAATGAAAGTTGATGGAATAGAAGGTAGTCGGGAAGATATTAATATAGCAAGACTACGACATTATTACAGGACAATTGAAAGAGAAGAAATCTACTCCTAAAGAAAGCCGGAAATGGCATCTCTTACATATTGGCACAAATTATGCGAGACCAAAGAGTATGGAAACTGGAGGATTAATGATAGAAAAACTAAAGAGCATTATTCAACTATCTATATGTGGCTACCTATTCTTTACCGGCCTCTATTGGATTGGTCAATACTTAATAAATCAGCAGCAGCCTACACAACCAAGTCCTCCCCTATCTTCTTTTCAGCAGCAAGTCATCAGAGAGCCGGAAAAATCACTGACAGAACGACCAATGCAAGATAGATATAAACTGCTTACCGGAAACTTCCGGGGAATAAACAGCCATGAAGATATTGCAAGGTACATAAAAGATAATGTTCGATATGAAATTGAGAATTTCGATGTATGGACTTCGCCAAGCGAAACTCTTAATCGCGGGTATGGGGATTGCGATGACTATGCGTTGCTATACATGAACCTGGCTTACTTGAATTTGGGTATTAAAATGGATTTTGTCGCTGTAAACGATATTGATAGAACGATAAAAACCGGTGATCCTACTCACGCTGAAGTCCGCTACAGAGGGCAACATTATAATATTTATACTAGAGAAAAACTTGAAAAGACTGTTGTGTTTTATTCCTATGAATTTGATGAGCTTTTTGATCACTAAAGCATCTTTTTCTAGGAATTTTCCCTATATAAGTATTCAGAAAGTTATTGGATAATACATATTGTAAAAAAAATAAGGAGAAATCATGGGACTATTCAGTAAACCAATTAATTGTCCTCAGCCATTTATCGGGAAATGGGTGAATGAAAGCATTATAGCAAGTCTCAATTTTGATTCTGTTACGATTTATCAGCAAGGAAAAGAAATAGAGATTTACCGGAAGATACTTGGCCGCAATACACAGGGAAGTTTCGGATTGTTCAGCAAAGCTTCCGGGAAATTTTATTACACATCATTTTTCGCAATGGGTCCTAGAATTGGTTTTGACACACTCAGGCTAAAGATCCTAGAGAGCCCTTTTCCCTTTACTTCCGAAATGGGATTTATGAAAGCCAAGACTTTATTAGAAGAAGAATTACATGAATACACAACATATACAGCAAGTAACAAGGAGGAAATATCTGAAAGAGAAGAATCAGGTGAATCAGTATATATTGATCACTACTCAGAACCTCTATATGCAGAAAATGTTCAATCTAATTTTGAAGAGATGAAAAATAGAAGAAATAAACAGTGCTCCCGTTGCGGTAGCCGACAGTCCGTACAGGTTCACCATCTTACCCCTGTACAATTTGGTGGAACTGATGAAAAAAGCAACCTGATTTATCTTTGCAAAGAATGTCATGAAAAAGAACATGGTTACGAATTTGGAAATGAGAAGAAAAATTTAACTAATAGAAAACCTCTTGAGAAACCAGCTATGATTAATCAGGCTATTAATGAAGGGAAAATGCTCAAAATTAAATATTACAGCCCCAAATATCGTGACAAACCAGCAGAGACAACAGAGAGGATTGTCAGACCAATAGAATTATATAAAAAGGAATACCGATCAAACTATTCTTCTGGTTTTCATATGACTCTAAGGGCATTTTGTACTCTTCGTAATGGTGAGAGGAATTTCCAGATACGTAGAATCGAAGAGATGCGTATCGTAGACTAATAATGGGGACAGATTCCAGAAAAATGTTAATGCTTCATTCCTGCAATCCAATATATACTGATCATACTTCTAAAACTTTCACACTTGAGGCAACAATGACATCTTTTCCTTTCCATCAACAATTACCATCCTCCAGGGAGACCAAATGATAACCGGCGAAATCAAAAACAAAGTAGATAAAATATGGGAGATATTCTGGACAGGAGGAATCACCAACCCCCTCTCAGTCATCGAACAGATCACCTATCTCCTCTTCATCAAAAGCCTGGACGACAAGCAGAGCGATTCGGAAGCTAACGCATCCCTTCTGGGAACAGAAGTGGATAAAATCTTCCCCGATAACCAATCGGAACTGCGTTGGAAAAACTTCAAGCAAATGGACGCGGTCACCATGTTTGAAACCATGCAGAAAAAGGTCTTCCCCTTTATCAAAAACATGGACAGCAACAAGCAGTCTGCTTTTTCCAAATATATGGCCGATGCCATCTATATGATTCCCACACCCCAGATGCTGGAAAAAATCATTACCAATGTGGACACTCTCCCCTTAAAAGAGAGGGATACCAAGGGAGATCTCTACGAGTACCTCCTGTCCAAGGTAGCCACAGCGGGAACCAACGGCCAATTCCGCACACCCCGTCATATAATCAAGATGATGGTGGAACTGATGAAACCGACTCCCACCGACATCATTATTGACCCGGCAGCCGGTTCTGCAGGATTTCTGGTAGCGGCGGGAGAATATTTAGTCAGAAACAATGATGATCTTTTCTCTATCCAGCAGGTTAAAGATCACTACGGTAAAGATATGTTCCACGGTTACGATATGGACAGCACTATGCTCCGAATCGGCGCCATGAATATGATGCTCCACGGTGTGGAGAGCCCCAATATTGAATATCGCGATTCCCTTTCGGAAGTGAACAAGGACAACGAAAAATTCACCCTCGTTCTGGCCAATCCTCCCTTCAAGGGATCATTGGACCATGAAGCCGTATCGGCTGATCTGCTCAAGGTGACCCAGACGAAAAAGACAGAACTGCTCTTCCTTTCCCTCTTTCTGCGCATTCTGAAAAAAGGGGGCCGGGCGGCATCGATTGTTCCCGACGGGGTACTCTTCGGCAGTTCGGGGGCTCATAAAGCGATTCGTAAAGAGATTGTGGAGAATCATCAGCTCCACGCCATTATCTCAATGCCCAGCGGTGTCTTCAAACCCTACGCGGGAGTTTCCACAGCCATCATGATTTTCACCAAAACCGGTGCCGGAGGAACAGACAAGGTCTGGTTTTACGATATGAAAGCTGATGGTTTGTCTCTCGATGATAAACGGCAGCCCATAGAAGAGAATGATATCCCCGATATTGTTTCCCGGTATCACAATCTTGATTCTGAAGAGAGCCGGAAAAGAACGGAACAGTCCTTTTTTGTACCCAAGGATGAGATAGTCGGGAACGATTATGACCTGTCGATCAATCGGTATAAGGAGATTGAGTATGATGAGGTTGAATATGAAGAACCGTTCAAAATACTTGAGAAGATAATTAACACTGAAAAAGAGATTACAAATCTACTTTCTGAATTAAAGAGCGCTATTGTATGAGTTTATTACCATATAAAAAATTGATCGAGGTTTCTGATTTAATAATGGGTCAATCTCCACCTTCATCTTCATACAATGAACTTTCAGATGGATATCCATTTTTACAAGGAAAAACTGAGTTCGGGAGTTTGTTTCCTACTGAAAGGATTTATTGTACAGACCCTAAAAAAATATCACAGCTAAATGACATCCTTATATCAGTAAGGGCTCCAGTTGGTGATGTAAACCTCTCAGATAAATCTTATTGTATCGGTAGAGGATTAGCTGCGATTAGAACTGGGGTTGAAATCGATTCTAAGTATTTGTTTTATTACTTTTTAAAGAATAAGCAACAAATCGCAGACATGGGAACTGGAAGTACATTTAAAGCTATTGGAAAATCCGTTCTTGCTGATCTTAAAATCCCTCTCCCCCCCCTCCCTATTCAGAAGAAAATTGTCCAGGTTCTGGACAAAGCACGGCAGCTCATCGACTTGAGAGAAAAACAGATGCTCTATTTAGATGAACTAGTTCAAAGTTTTTTTTATGATATGTTTGGTGATCCTGTGACTAATCCGAAGGGGTGGGACTATGATTCATTATCAAATTACGGTTCATTTAAGAATGGTTTGAATTTTGCGAAAGGAGAATCAGGAAATAAAATCAGATATCTGGGGGTTGGGGATTTTAAATCACATTCAAAAATTACTGATATCAATTCATTAACTCATGTCTATCTAAATGAAACACCCTCAGAAGGATATTTTCTAACTAACGGTGATATCGTATTTGTTCGTTCTAATGGTAATAGAGAACTTGTCGGAAGATGCTTAGCTATTTACCCTGATATGGAAAAAGTGACTTTCAGCGGATTTTGTATAAGATTTCGAATAAATAACAATGAAATAGATCCTATATATCTAGTACATCTTTTTAGAATTAAATCATTCAAGAAAACAATGCTTCAGAATGGCCGTGGTGCAAATATTCAGAACATCAATCAAAAGCTTTTAAGTGGTTTAGAAATACCAATGCCTCCCCAAAAACTCCAAAATGAGTTTGCCAATAAAGTACAAAAGATTGAAGCTCAAAAAGTCCTGATGCAGGAATCTCTTGAAGAAATGAAAAACAATTATAACAGCTTGATGCAGAGAGCCTTTAAAGGGAAACTGTTTTGAAATTACGAAGAATTGAAGTTGAAAATTTCAGAGGATATTTAAAACCATTTGCAATTGATTTTGATGATTTCACTGCAATAATTGGAAAAAATGACATCGGCAAATCAACAATCCTGTCAGCCCTAACTATTTTTCTTGAGGGCGATGGATGTAAGATCGATTCTGGCGATGGCTGTATTCATGGTGATCCATCAAATGTCCGGATTTCTTGTGATTTTGATAACCCACCAGAATCTGTAATTATAGATACATCGTATTCTACATCATTAACTGATGAATGTTTGCTGCTTGAGAATGGGAGTATTAGATTAACAAAGATCTATGACTGTACAAAGAGTACAATAAAACCACAAGCATTCATTGACGCGGAACATCACCCTGTTTTTGGAGGTAATTCTTTACTCCCTTTAACGATCTCAGACCTAAAAAAGGAAGCCCAAAAACTTAATATAGAATTAGAAACAGGTGAAGCTACTGCAAAAGCTAAAATCCGAAAGGCAATAATTGAAAGATCAACACCTGGTAGTTTTGAAAAAACTAACATCAGAATCCCAGCCGGAAAAAATGGAGCTAATGAAATCTGGGAACAGCTACTAAATTACTTACCTCATTGTGCTCTTTTTATCTCAGATCGTTCTAGTACAGATAAAGATGATGAAGCTCAATCTCCACTTAAAATAGCTGTACAGAATGCTCTTGATGAAATACAACCTCAACTTGATGAAATTGCCGAATTCATTGAAAACAAAGTTCAAAATGTAGCAAATCGTACTTTAGAAAAATTGAACGAAATGAATTCTAATTTAGCCTCAGAATTAAGCACATCATTAAGAGAAAAACCAAAATGGAAAGATATTTTTAAATATACTCTTCAGAGTGATTCCGGGATTCCATTGGATAAGAGAGGATCAGGAGTAAGAAGGATGGTTTTATTAAATTTTTTCAGAGCTGAAGCTGAGCGTAAAGCCTCAGAAGGCTCTTCTCGTCCAATTCTATACGCAATTGAAGAGCCAGAGACCTCACAACATCCTGAGCATCAAAAATTACTGATTAAAGCTTTACTTGAATTATCTGAAAACAATGACCAAGTTGTAATTACTTCTCATGCACCTGGCTTAATAGGCGAAGTACCTGCTGAATGTGTTCGATTTATAGATGAAAACTCAGGAGAAAAGAAAATAAGAAGTCTTGAGACGGAGGAACATATTTCTCTTTTTCAGTCATTAGCAGAAAAAATGGGATTATTACCGGATAACCAAATCAAAGTAATAATTTGTGTTGAAGGTGTTAATGATGTGAGATTTCTAAAACATGTTAGTAGGATTTTAAAAGGGTCTGGAGAAGATGTGCCGGATCTAAGTACAGACCACAGATTTGCTCTTCTGCCCCTTAACGGTTCAAATCTAATAGATTTTGTAAACTTGAATCTCCTAAAACATTTTAATAGACCTGAATATCATATTTATGATCGAGATGATTTAAATACATATTCATATCAATCTGAAGATGTAAACAATCGTAATGATTGTTCGAAAGCAGTAGTCACAAAAAAGCGTTATATGGAAAGCTATATCCATCCAGAAGCTATTAAAAGAACATGTGGTTTTGAAATCGAAATTGATGATGAAACGGATTATACAGCAAGATTTGCAACCCTTTTTGGCCAGAAGAAGTCTCGTGCAAAAGCCCATCTTGCAGATATAGTTGCTGCATCTATGAGCAAAGAAGAGATTCTTGAACGTGATAATCAAAGGGAAATTATCACTTGGCTCACAGAAATTAAAGAACTTGCAGCTTTATAGATTCTGGTATAGGGGGAACGATGTGTAATTTTAGCTACTTAAAAAAACACGACTACTACAACACATTTTCTTCAGCCTGCGTGGAAGGTTCCCCATGACTGGAGAAGAACTCGATTTCATCCTGAAAAAAGGTGAAGGATACCGCATAGAATTCAAGGAAAGACTCAATAACTCCCTTGCAAAAGAAATGTGCGCCTTCGCCAACGGATCAGGCGGAAAAATCTTCCTCGGTGTTAAAGACAACGGCGAAATCAGAGGCTGCAAACTCGACAACGTCCTGAAATCCCAGATCCAGAATACCGCATCCAACTGTCACCCCTCCATAGAAGCGCAAATAATCGAAAAATCGGGAACAGTCATAATCACTATCCCCGAAAGCGAGAGCAAGCCGGTCCAATGCTCCGATGGATTCTTTCTCAGGCAGGGACCTAACAGCCAGAAACTCAACCGCGACCAGATAATTGCTTTTCTAGCCAAAGAAGGTCACATACACTGGGATGAACAAATATTCAGCCGCTTCGATTTCACGGTACTTTATGATCCTACCTTGATCTTTTCCTTTCTTAAAAAGACTGGAATCCAGACGACATTATCCCATAAAGATATTTTTGTGAATTTGGGATTGATAAAGCAACGGGATGGAAGAGATTGGTTTACCAATGCGGGTTTTCTCTTTTTCGGTAAACTGCCCGAACTGGCTCCCAATTTTATGGAAATTACCTGCGCTCTATACAAGGGAACAGATAAAGTCTACATCCTCGACCGGAAAGATTTTAATGATGATCTGATCAGCAATATTGAAAATACCGTGCAATTCGTAATGAGAAACACCCGCATGAGAGCGGAAATAAAAGGTCTTCTCCGAAAGGATATCCCCGAGGTACCGGAAGTAGCTCTCAGAGAATCCATTGTCAATGCTGTTCTCCATCGGGACTACAGCATTCAGGGAGCCCGGGTCATGGTTGAAATCTATGATGACAGAATTGAAATCAGCAATCCCGGAGGGCTGCCACCGTCCATGACACCGGAAGAGTTCGGACGGCGCAGTGTTATCCGAAACCCCAATATCGCCAATATGCTCCAGAGATTCGGCTACATAGAACGGATGGGAACGGGAATCGGACGCATTAATGAACTGTGCGATGCCAACGGGACCGCTCGACCCGCCTACGATTTCGA
>JAFGSO010000189.1 GCA_016934605.1 Calditrichota bacterium
AAAATTGAGGGTTTGCGACCGGTCTTCGAGAAAGAGGGTACGGTTACAGCTGCGAATGCCTCTAAATTAAATGATGGTGCATCAGCCGTGCTGGTGATGGATAATGAAACTGCCCGGAATTTGAAACTGAATCCGCTTGCAAGGATCGTAAGCTATGCTACTGCCTCGAAAGATCCGGAATGGTTTACCACTGCGCCGGCGGATGCCATCTCCATCCTGCTTGAAAAAAATTCATTGACCAGAGATGACATCGATCTCTTCGAAATCAATGAAGCTTTTTCGGTTGTCAGCCTGGCTGTCAATCAACTTCTCGGTTTAGATGTGGACAGAGTGAATATTGCCGGAGGAGCCGTTGCTCTGGGGCATCCGATCGGTGCCAGTGGTGCTCGTATTCTCACTACCCTTCTTCACAATCTGAAAAGAACAAATGGTAAAAGAGGTGTTGCCGCTCTCTGCATAGGAGGGGGAGAAGCGGTTGCAGTTCTGGTTGAAATGATGTAAAATCCGGAGAATCTTTATGCAGATAAATGAAGTAGCCGTTCTGGGAAGCGGTACCATGGGAAATGGGATTGCCCATGTTTTTGCTTTGAGTGGTATGGATGTGCTTATAGTAGATATCAGGGAAGAATTTCTTAAAAATGCCGTTCAAACGATCGAGAAAAATCTGGAACGTCAGGTGAAAAAGGAAATCATCAGTCCGGAACAGATGAAAGATACATTAAATCGCATCGAAATATCCATATCTCTCGAGGATTGTAAGTCAGCCGATCTGCTTATTGAAGCGGTGACGGAAGATCTGAAACTGAAGAAAGATGTGTTTACCCTGCTGGATAAAATCTGCAAACCCTCCACTGTCTTTGCTTCTAATACCTCTTCTATTTCAATTACCACTCTGGCAGCATCAACTTCCCGTCCCGATAAATTCATCGGAATGCACTTCATGAATCCGGTTCCGGTGATGAAACTGGTGGAAATTATCCGGGGAATTGCTACCAGCCAGGAGACATTCCAGGAAATATTCGATCTGGCAAAAGCGTTGCAGAAGGTTCCGGTGGAAGTAAACGATTTCCCGGGATTCATTTCCAACCGGATTCTGATGCCGATGATCAATGAAGCGGTCTATTGTCTGATGGAAGGAGTGGCCAACAGAGAGGCAATCGATACGGTGATGAAACTGGGGATGTCTCATCCTATGGGACCGCTGGAACTGGCAGATTTCATCGGGCTGGACGTTTGTCTGGCTATTATGGATGTATTGTATTCAGGATTTAAAGACTCAAAGTATCGCCCCTGTCCCCTGCTTGTAAAAATGGTCTCGGCCGGTTATCTGGGGCGAAAAGTCGGAAAAGGATTCTACGATTATAAAAAATAAATAATTTTATTGATATAACGCACGATGTGATGAGGCGAGATGCTTATTTTAAATTCCAGAATTAAAGAGTTGATTGATCACAAGGATGGAGATCAGAACTTGTCACGAAGACAGGCACGACGATTTGCCCTGCAGGTTCTCTTCTGTAATGAATTTTTGAATGAAAATATTGATACTGTTACAGAAAGGCTTGCTGAGACTTTAAGCAATGAAGTGGACGACTTCAGCGTCGAAATTATCAGAAAAACGTCGGAACGGGCACAAAAACTGGATAAATTGATCATCGAAGGCCTGCTGGATCGAAATATTGAACGCCTGATGCTTCTCGAAAAAGTCTTGCTGAGAATGAGCCTCTGCGAATTAACCTGTTTTCCGGATATCCCGGTGGAAGTAACACTGAATGAGGCGGTTGATTTAAGCAAGGAATTCATCAGCTATAAGAGTGCCCGGTTTGTGAATGGAATTCTGGACACCCTCTTTAAAAAGCTGGAAAAAGAGAATAAACTGAATAAGAGCCTGATTGCCCGCCTCCCATCACGTAAATCCAAAATTTTGCGGTCCATTAAAGACGTAAAATTGTGAAAATAGCTGTTATTTCAGATATCCATGCCAATCTGGCGGCTCTGCAACAAGCTCTGGATGCCATCCGCCAATTGAAACCCGATAAAATTGTCTGTCTGGGAGATATTGTCGGATATGGTCCCCGCCCCAATGAATGTGTCGATCTGGTTCGGGAAAATTGTCAGGTCTGTCTGATGGGAAATCACGACCATGCGGTGCTTGGTTTAACCGATACCTATTACTTCAACCAGTATGCCCGGGAAGCCATCAACTGGACACGTCGAATGCTGACTATCGGGAACAAAGCCTATCTGGAAAACCTGCAGTTTTCCCATTATGAAGGGGAAATCCTTTATGTTCACAGCACTCCGGAATATCCAGAAGAGTGGCATTATATTTTATCCGAGTATGAGGCAAAAAAATATCTGGAGCGAATTAAACAGAAAATCTGTTTTATCGGTCATTCCCACATTCCAGTCATTTTTTCCAATAAGCGCGGAACCATTTCTGAAAAAGAAATAAAGGTGGCGGATTCAGACGAAAAATATATTGTAAATGTGGGAAGTATCGGGCAGCCCAGAGATGGTGATCATCGTCTTTGTTTTGTATTTTACGATACAGAAAGCAGGCAATTAAGGTATATTCGTAAAAAATATCCTGTCCAGGAAACCTACGACGAAATCCTGGCAAATCAGCTTCCTCCTTTTCTGGCAATGCGACTCCTGGTCGGGCATTAACCTTCCCTGAATGGATAACAGTTTGCTTCAATCCACTCCTCTTGTTAATTTTATGTTTTAAAATTCAACAGTATAAAAAACATCTGCTGTTGAATGGACAATTTACTGGTTCTTCGTTAAAAATCGGGGATGTTAAAAACTTTTTTGAAATTCGACCCGTTCTATGGGTCAGCCCGAAGATTATATTCCGGTTTTTATTGGCGGGACCGTATTTTATCCTGAAATAGTCTCGAACTTTTTTGATAACAGTCAGTTAGAGACCTGTTTCAGAAAAATGAAAATTATGGGGTTAAATTAATGCTGAACAAAGTTTTTACCAGTATCTTCGGATCCAAAAATGAGCGGGAAGTCAATAAAATCTGGCCGGTTGTCGAAGAGATTAATCAGCACTTTGAATTGTATAAAAATCTGACCGATGAACAGTTGCAGCATAAAACTGAAGAGTTTCGGGAGCGTCTGGTAGCCGACGAAACGCTGGATGATATCCTGCCAGAAGCATTTGCTGTAGTGAAGGAGACCTGCCGACGTTTATTGGGGAAGAAATGGGTGGTTACCGGGCAGGAGATTGAATGGGACATGGTTCCCTTCGATGTCCAGCTGATTGGTGCCTATGTGCTTCATCAGGGCAAAATTGCCGAGATGGCCACCGGCGAAGGAAAAACGTTAGTGGCAACAATGCCCCTTTACCTGAATGCACTTGAAGGCAAAGGGGCTCACCTGATAACCGTGAATGATTACCTCGCCCAGCGGGACGCTGAATGGATGGGTGAGATTTATAAATTTCTGGGTCTGTCGGTAGGTATTATTCTGAATGAAATGAACAGCAAGCAACGGCAGGAAGCATATTCCTGTGATATTACCTATGGAACCAACAACGAATTCGGTTTCGACTATCTGAGAGACAACATGTCCGTGCGTCCCGAGGATATTGTTCAGGTGAAAGGGCACCATTATGGTATTGTTGATGAGGTTGATAATATTCTGATTGATGAAGCCCGCACACCGCTTATTATTTCTGGACCTCTGGATGTTTCAACGCATACCTATGACGAAGTTAAACCGATGGTTGAACGCCTGGTCCGCGAACAGACCCGATTTTTGAACTCACTGATTGCCGAGTCGGAAAAACTGCTGGAGGAAGGGGAAACTGATCAGGCTGCGGTGAAATTACTGATAGCTCAACATGGTGCACCAAAAAACCGGCGTCTCAACAAACTGTATCAGCAGCAGGGTATCCGTAAATTGGTGTTCGATATGGAGAGTAATTTCATGCGCGACAAAAAGATGAGTGAAATTACCGAGCAATTATATTATGCCATCGATGAGAAAGGACATGTCATCGATCTTACCGATAAGGGAAGGACCTTTCTGTCTCCAAAAAATCCGGAAGAATTCGTGCTTCCGGATCTTCCCGAGGAATTTTCAGCCATCGAAGGGGATGAATCACTTTCTCCCATGGAGAAAATTGAGAAAAAGAATGAACTGCAGACCGAATATATCCAGAAAAATGAGAAGATACATAACATTTCTCAGCTTCTCAAAGCATATTCACTCTTCGAGAAGGACGTAGATTATGTTGTCACGGATGACAAGGTAATGATTGTAGATGAATTTACCGGACGGATTATGCATGGTCGCCGTTACAGCGATGGTCTGCACCAGGCTCTTGAGGCCAAGGAAAATGTGAAAATTGAACGTGAAACGCAGACACTCGCTACTATCACACTTCAAAATTATTTCAGGATGTATGATAAACTGGCAGGAATGACCGGTACTGCGGAGACCGAAGCCGCTGAATTCTGGGATATTTATAAGCTTGATGTGGTGGTAATTCCGACCAACAAACCTATCCGGCGCATGGATTATAATGATGTAATCTACCGCACGAAACGTGAAAAATACAACGCGGTAATCGATGAGCTGGAAAGGTTGTATAAAGCAGGTCGTCCGGTACTGGTTGGTACGATATCTGTTGAAGTATCCGAGACACTCAGCCGGATGCTGAAGCGACGGGGGATTCCCCATAATGTTCTCAATGCCAAGTATCACAAGCAGGAAGCTGAGATCATCAAAAAAGCAGGTCAGAAAGGAGCGGTTACTATTGCCACCAACATGGCCGGCCGGGGGACTGATATTAAACTGGGTAAAGGAGTTGTGAAATGTGAAGACGGCTGCTATCTGAAAGATACCAACGGAAGAGAAGTCCCGGAAGATGTAAACCTGGATGCCTGTATAGAAGATGTTCCCTGCGGACTTCACATTGTGGGGACGGAGAGACATGAATCCCGCCGGATAGATCGTCAGTTACGGGGCCGTTCCGGTCGCCAGGGAGATCCTGGTGCCAGCCGTTTTTTCCTCTGCCTGGAAGACGATCTGATGCGACTTTTTGGTTCTGACCGAATGATTAACATCATGGACCGCCTCGGGGCTCAGGAGGGTGAAGTTATTACCCACCGGATGGTAACCCGTGCTATTGAGAAAGCGCAGAAACGGGTAGAAATGCAGAATTTCAGTATCCGTAAACATCTGCTCGAGTACGATGATGTGATGAACAAACAGAGGGAGGTTATTTACGACAGGCGCCGTAAAGCCCTTCTTGAGGAGAATATCAAGGGAGAAATCCTGGAAGTGATGGAGGAATTCCTGGATGCGCAGTTCGATGAATTTCTGGACGAAAAAAGACATCCGGAAGAGTGGGATCTGCAGGGTCTGGGTGAAGTACTGATCACCAATCTGATGGTGGATATCAATACTCTTGGAGACAGCATTTACGGTATGAGCGAAAGCGATCTTCGTGAGTATATCAAAAAGGAAGCCCTGGAAGTTTACGGCTATAAGGAAAAAAAGCTGGGAGAAAAATTCCTGCGGGAATTTGAGAAATATATTATGCTTCGGGTTGTCGACGAAAACTGGAAGGACCATCTGCATGAAATGGATATGCTGAAGGAGGGAATCGGACTCAGGGCTTACGGTCAGAAAGATCCGCTGATAGAATACAAGCAGGAAGCTTATCATATGTTTGTGAAACTGGTTGATACCATTAACCAGAAGATTCTGGAGATGCTCTGGAGAACGCAGGTTGTGGAAGCACCCCGCGAGCATAGATATGCACCGCCGCGTCTGATGCTGGTTCATAATGATTCAACAAATCTGGGATATCAGGCCGGATCAGAAGCTGCTTCTCAGCCTCAGCGGGAAATGACCGACATCCAGAAAGCCGGCCAACAGCGAAGTGAAAAGGTACAGCCAATCAAGAGAGAATATCCCAAAGTCGGTCGTAATGATCCATGTCCATGCGGCAGCGGATTAAAGTACAAGAAGTGCCATGGAAAGGCCTGATAATACAATTGGTCAGTAAAATCCCGGTTTGGATTCCGGCAGAGCCGGATTTTATCCTGGTTTACAAAATCAAAAATTATATTTTGCCTTTCTCCGGTTTATCTTATATTCTTTCAAAAAAATAGAAATAGTTTTATGAACTCAATCACTCCTCTAAAAATTTTCTCTCCTGTTTTTTCCCTTCTTATCCTTTTTTTGATTCCGGCATCCATGTCGGCTCAGAATCTTCCGGACGAACCGGATCAATGGGTAACTGACTATGTGGGAATTCTCGATGGTCGGCAGCAGAACCAACTGAATGACATGCTGAAAAGTTTCGAAGACTCTACCTCAAATCAGATTGTTGTGGCTATTTTCCAGAATGCTCAGGGTTATCCTGTAGAAGAATTTACCATTCGGCTTGCTGAAAAATGGCGGGTAGGTCAGAAAGATCGGGATAACGGTATTGTTCTGGCTATATTTATGGAGGAGCGGAAATTCAGGGCTGAAGTAGGATATGGCCTGGAAGATGTGGTACCGGATGCCTATGCCTTTCAAATTGTAAGTCAGATCATGCCTTCTTATTTCAGAGAGGGACAATATTACGAAGGGATTTATGAAGCGGTTGCCGCTCTTATGCAGGCTTCTGCCGGGAGATATGAGGGTTTACCCCGCAAAGATTTAAAGGATGGAGCCCCCACTTTTCCGTTTGTTTTAATGGTATTTATATTGATCATTTTTATCTCGATTTTCAGAAGAAAAAAATATTCCAATGCCAATTCGCGCGGATGGTACCACAGCGGCCCGTTTTACTGGGGAGGCATGGGTGGCGGTGGTTTCAGCCGGGGTGGCGGCGGAGGTTTTGGTGGCGGAGGTTTCAGTGGCGGTGGCGGGAGCTTTGGTGGTGGAGGCGCTACCGGGAGTTGGTAATAATTTTCTGATTTAAACCAAAATAAACAGGCATTTCCCATGGCTATCGAAAGATCTTCAAGTCCTGAAAAGTTTTTTACCGATGATGAAAAGTCACACATTGTCAAAGCAATTCAGGAAGCTGAAAAGAAAACTTCCGGCGAAATCCGGATTCATATGGAGGAAAAGGCTGGAGAAGATATTTATAAGCGCGCAATTCGGATTTTTGAAAAGATCGGGATGACCAGAACAGTAAACAGAAACGGGGTTCTTATATATCTGGCAACCGGCAGCCGCCAATTTGTAATTTTAGGCGATAAAGGTATAAATGAAGTAGTCTCGCAAAATTTCTGGGAAGATGTTGTCCGACTGATGACGGATTTTTTTAAATCCGGAAAATTCTGTGAAGGGGTTTGTGAAGGTATCCGGCTCATTGGCGAAAAACTTAAAGATCATTTTCCATATCAGACAGATGATATAAATGAACTCTCCGATGATATTTCCATATCAGAGAAATAAAATTTCGGATAAATTCCACAGGATAATGTTACGAAAAAAGCACGCAGGAGGCTCAAATGTCGTCGAATACAAATGATCGGGGAGAGTGGAGTTCGAAGATCGGATTTGTTCTGGCAGCTGCCGGTTCAGCTATCGGCCTGGGAAATATCTGGCGTTTTCCTTATGTAACCGGATTGAACGGTGGTGCGGCATTTGTATTTGTATATCTCATCTGCATCTTTATAATCGGATTACCCTATCTGTATGCAGAGCTTGTTCTGGGAAGATTCATGCAGAAGAATCCTGTCGGTGCGATACATTCGCTGAAACCCGGCAGTGCATGGATACTGGTGGGAGGCCTCGGGATTGTAACTGGGCTGTTCATCCTTTCCTACTATGCGGTTATTGCCGGGTGGACATTCGGATATATTTTCAAAATGTTGATCCCGAATACCGTCACCTTTGGGGAATTTGTGGCCAATCCACTGCTGGTTATCGGCTTGTTTGCATTTTTTGTTTTTATAACCGTTGCGGTAGTGCATGGTGGTGTTCAGGGGGGAATCGAAAAGTGGTCTAAAATTCTGATGCCGGTTCTGTTTTTTCTGCTGGTTGTTCTCATTATTTATTCCAATTTTCTGCCCGGATCCGGGAAAGGGCTCTCTTTTTATCTCAAACCGGATTTCAGCAAGATAAATGGCCAGGTCATTCTGGCTGCGTTGGGACAGGCCTTTTTTTCCTTGAGCCTGGGAATGGGACTCATGGTTACTTACGGCAGTTATATCTCCAAGGACGATAATCTTATCAGTTCAGGATTTTATGTAGCCCTGGCAGATACTGCCATTGCCATAATGGCTGGTCTGATCATTTTCCCGGCGCTTTTCGCCATGGGCCAGAACCCCGAAGCAGGTCCGGGTCTGGTTTTTAATGTTTTTCCTGCTATATTCGGAAGCATGCCTCTGGGAACCCTGGTGGGAGTTATTTTCTTCATATTGCTTTCGATAGCAGCGCTCACCTCAACGATATCATTACTTGAAGTTCCGACAGCCTACCTGGTGGATGAAAAAGGGCTGGCTCGAAAGATATCAGTCTGGCTGGTGGGGGGATCGGTATTTATCCTCGGGCTTCCCTCCCTTCTGTCCCAGGGGGCTGTGGGCTGGCTCAGTAAGCCCATTATCGGGGGGATGGAATTTCTCTCCCTGATGGATTTTCTGTGGGG
>JAFGSO010000190.1 GCA_016934605.1 Calditrichota bacterium
CTGGCCTCAGAACTTGCCGTGAAGGGAATTACCGATCGGCCGGTTCTTGCCGGCTGTATCGGTCCATTCAGCCTTGCAGGAAGGCTGTTCGGTATCAGTGAGATCATGCTGGAACTGCTTTCCGCTCCTGAAACAATTCATCGATTACTGGAAAAATGTACTGATTTTCTTTTGACATATATCGACGCTTTTAAAAAAAAATCGGTGCACGGTATTATCATGGCCGAACCTGCAGCCGGCATGCTTTCACCTCAGATGTGTCAGGAATTTTCTTCGACCTATATTAAAACTATAACTGATAATGTTCAGGATGCGGATTTTTTTATTATTCTTCACAATTGTGGTAATACCAATCCCCTGCTGGCATGCATTCAGGAAGCCGGAGCAACCGGAATACATCTGGGAAATAAATGTGATATTGTGGCAGCTCTGAATTTTCTGGATAAAGACCGGCTGGTGTTGGGCAATCTGGATCCCGCCGGTCTCTTTTTAATGGGTTCCGGGGAGGATGTGATGCAAGCGACCACTGAATTATTAGAAAAAACCTCTCCTTACCAGAATTTTATTATCTCCAGTGGTTGTGATATTCCACCGGGTACGCCTCAGGATAATCTGAAAGCTTTTTTTACCGCTGTCTCCGAATACAATAAGGCGGCTCATCCCTGATACATTTTATTAAAAACCGACTGAGCATACTGGACGGCTTCCCGCATCATATCTTCCGCTCTGGCTGTCTGTCTTTTTCTTAATAATTCTAATAACCGTTTTTCGTCCAGTTTACGGGAGGCCTGTTCACAGGCTTCCCAACTCAAAATGCTGCGTATAATCCGATCTACCGCTTGTTCTTCATTATCGTAAGGTCTGGGTTGCATATCGTGCCCTTTCCACCTTCGATAACCTGCTTTTCTTACCAATCCGGCAATCGCTATATTCATTCCGTTAATTCTGGTACCATTATCAATATCAAATTTGCCGGGACCGCCCAGCAGGATGCCGTCATTATATCCCTGGCTATTGACATGCATGTGAACCAGCATATCATTATCAATTTCTTCCACCGTATCGTAGACATGATCCAACCCGATCATCTCGCTATGACCAAATTCCTTGTTTACTCCCTTTTTGCTCGGGGACAGATTTTTTTCAATCTGTAAGCTTTTCCACAATACAATCGCGCTGGCAACGGTTGGCAGCAGCATGGCGGCATGGCCCTCGTTGGGTTTGGGTTCAATACCGATATACAGTTCGGCACCTTTCTCTTCTTCATACACACAGAGTTCATACAGATTCTGTTTTAAATTCTGATACATTTCCTGAATGGCCAATGTCGCTAAATCATAACCAAATGACCCGTTCCAGATAACAAGTGAGGGATAGAGTTCTTCATCCGGGAACCATGCTTTACCCAGTGGTCCGTAAACCAGATCAACTGTTCCCTTGCCTAATTTATTTGCCGCATCACGCTCTTTTTCATCCAGAGAAGCTAAACCTCCGTAACCAAAATGAATATGAGCTCCCGGTGTAATCATGGCGAGATACATATTTGAGTCTACCAGGACACTGGCAATCTCGCGAGCGTTTTTTTCATTCACCTCATTATCATAATGGAGTTCATATCCCAGGATGATATATTCCGGAAGCCGCGGAGCAATTTTTTTTCTTATCAATTCAATAACCCCGGTCGATCCCAACTTTTCCGGCGCCCAGGAGGGTCTAATGTTTGCCGGTACAAAACCTCCCTGCCCGGTATTGAACGTCCAGCGACAAATGCTGTGAAAGGATTTTTCACTCATTTTTTACCTCTTCATAAATCTAAATTTCAATAATAATTTGAGCCTTTTTAATCTTTTGCAATCTTATTTGAAGATATTTTTTTCTCTGGATAATATTTTTATCGTTTATTTTTTTTTCCTGCTCTCCCAGCCATAACCCGATTGATTTATGATCATTTATATGAGAAAAACGAAGAAAATAATCCCGGATTTGATTTCCTGCGATCAGTAAAACTATTTTTTCTCTGGAAGAAAGACATGTAAAAACGGTATTTCTCTCTTTTTCTTTGAAGACATAACGAGTTTTTCTGGAGGGATAAATTTTCAGAATTATCGGATCAATTTTCTTTTCAGGTATACGGATAGATTTTTTCATCATGGGAAGGATGGCACCGCTTCTCACATAAATTGGTAATTTATGTAGAGGTACTTTTAAGGTAACATTGGCCGGCCCCTGATAAGATTTCCCGGTAAAGAAATCGGTCCATTCACCGGCTGGCAGGTAAATATCTATTCGACCACCCGGCTGATATACAGGTGCCACCAGCAACCAGGGACCCAGCATATACTGAAATTCCTGATTACGGGAAAACAGATCTTCGGGAAATTCCAGTATCATCGCCCTGATAACCGGTAGTCCTGTACGCCGCGCCTCAAGCGCTGTGCTGTACAGATACGGAAAGAGCTGATATCGCAAATGGATATATTTTCGCACGATAGAAACAGCTTTTTCACCAAAGTGCCACGGCTCGCGAGGTCCGTCCCCATGCATCCGGCTATGTGAACAAAATAAGCCGAACTGAGCCCACCGCACATATAATTCCGCTGAAGGCATTCCCCGGTATCCACCAATATCATGGCTCCAGAACAGAATTCCGGACAATCCGGCGGAAAGGCCACCGCGGATAGTTGTTGCCAGACTCTCCCAGTCAGCCGCCGGATCTCCAGACCAGCATAAGGGGTATCGTTGACTTCCTGCAAAACCTGAACGGGCCCATACCAGGCCATCTCCTTTTTCCTGCTTTACCACTTCGTACACTATTTTATTATAAAGAAGTGGATATAGATTATGCATGAGTGTACCGGTGCGTCCATCCGAGAAAACCGCATCCTCCGGAATATCTTCCCCAAAATCAGTTTTAAAAACATCGATTCCCTGCTTCAACAACGGCCTGGCCAGATTCTTTAACCACTGAATTGCTTTCTGGTTTGTAAAATCGATAATTGCAACCGGAGCGTTCCAACCTTCCTTCTTCTCAGCTTTTCTGACCACACCATCCGGTCTGGGCGCAAGAGATAATCCGTAATCAATTACGTAAATATTCCCATCAGGTCGCTTAGCAAAAAAGTCTTTCTTTTTTCCTTCTGCAAACAGGTCACTCTCCACTGAGATATAAGGCTGTATCCACAGAGAAATTTTCAGATCTTTTTCCCGGATTTCCCGAATCAATATATCCACATCCGGAAAAGCTTCCGAATCCCATATAAAATCACAATATCTCCGCCAGCGCATCCACCAGGTATCTATATGAATAACATCTGCAGGAATGCCATATTTTCCCAGACCATGCACAAGCTCTCGTACAGATTTCTGATCCCGATGTGTTCCGGCCGAGGATAACCAGGTCCCGAAACTCCAGGCGGGAGGAACCTCAGGTGGACCGGTCAGCTGACTGTATTCATAGAGTATTTTTCGGGGAGTTGGTCCATAAATAATATATAGATCCAGGAAGGGCATTTCATTGATAATATTATATGAGGTAAACGATCTACTTCCCAGCTCCCAGGTGCTCCGGGCAGATGAATTCAGAAACAGTCCATAGCCCCGGCTGCTGATGAGAAAAGGAATACTTTTATGGGAAAATTCAGTGTTAGCGCCGAGGGCATCACAGGTCCAGCTAATGATCCGTTGACCCGCTTTATTCAGCCGCGAAAATTTTTCACCCAGTCCATATAGACACTCTTCCGGAGAAAGATAAAAAGAAATAGCGGTGGCGGAAACTTTTTCCTTAAAATAGGTTAATCCCAGTGGAAAATTAAGCCGTTCTCCCAGTCCATTGACATCTGCTGGATTTTCTCTGAGAATCGTATCGTCATTTTGATTTTTCAATTGAAGGAACCAGGGATTTTTTCTGATGTGGACATCCAGGTCCCCTGCTTTTATAAACAGAAATTCTTCATTTTCCCTAACCATACATTTCATCTGTTTCAGATATTCCGGATTAACAACCTCCGTCAATGGTTTCCACTCAACCCCGGAGGGGATAAAGCGTAAATTCCAGACAAATCGGTTTACCGGAATGAGAACCACCGATGCGGTAACACTATCAGCAGTCAGTACTTCCAATTCTACCCGGTGTCTGTCCTGTCTGATACTGTTAACTTCGATTACCGGCTTAAAATTTTCGGGATAATAGATATCGGGATATCTCATTTCAGGAATAGTTTAGAAGCTGATATATTTCTTTCAGATCAGTTACTGGCCAGTCCTCTCCGGTAACACCGTTAGTCACATCAACATTGATAAACAAGCCACGGTTGGTTTTGCGGATCTGCATTATCCTTCGAACATAATCGGCCATACTTGGAAAACGGAAATCTATATTAAACCCGATGCGGCATGCCAGAACAATCTTTCCATTCCAGTGTTCAAAGACTTCTTTAAAGGGAACTTCACTGGCGCCGAATTCTATACCACGCAGTAAATGGATATTCTTAAGACTGGAAAACTGGTGGCGCCAGTTACCGCATGAATGGATAAAAATGCCGCCAAATTCTTCCGAAATCTGGTTGAGATATGGTACTTGAAATTCGTCATGCATTTCCGGTGAAATCATAACCCAATCGTCATTTGATACCGCCACGCCAGATCCGTCAGGTAACCATGGTTGAAACATGGAAGGAACAAATTCTATCCGGGAATTCACGACCAGGTTTCTCTGTTCTTTGATAAAATCTATCATCAGATCCGTTACCATTCGCATCAGGCGATGAACCTCTTGAGGATGAGACAGCATGGCAGACATCAGCGTATTATGTCCCATTATCAGGGAGGCGTTATCCAGAGGGCCCTGTATATCGGTGAGGCGAACGGGATAGCGTCCATTTGTTTCTTCAATAAAGTAGCTGGTGTAACGCAAAATCCTGGACAGCTCACCCTCTTGTATATCCGGTTTATGCAGATCGGATACTTTTTCCGGCTGATTTTCCAGTAAAGGATGGGCAGCCGGGAAATCATTTTCCCACCACTCCACCTGGCAACCGAAGGCCGATGCTATTGCAATAACGCCCAGCGAAGGACACAGACTTGGGACAAAATCGCCCTTAAGCTGAAGCTGGCTCTCGATTTCCTCGATCTGAGCCCGCAGGTACTTCGCCGGGTCCCGCAGACGATCCCGCACGGTATCCCTGCCGGAGGTTGAAAACAGTGCGCTGACCACCGGTTCACCTCCAATTACCTCGGGACCAACATATCCGATCATGAAAGCCGGTCTTTCATCATTTTCCAGGTTCCATAAACGGGTCAGAAAGTTTCTTGACTCTTCAGCTGTATTGACCATACTGTGTAGCTGCTTCCATCATGGCATTGATATTTTCCACCGGGGTACCAGGAGGAATGTTATTTCCATCCTGCAGAATAAATCCCCGGTATGGCGCCAGTTTTTCAATCACAATGCGGCATGCTCTTTTCACATCTTCGGGAGCACCCGCATGGATAAGCATCGGATCCACATTCCCAACTAAAACAACTTTTCCGCCCATAACTGAAGCAATGTAGTCCAGGTTTACCTGATAGCCGAAACCCTGTAACTCATGAATTTTCAGATCGTTCACAAAAGTTTCTAACAGGTGGTCGGATTTCCCGCACATATGAAAACTGGCCCAGCCGTCGAATTGAAAACGGAGCTTCTTTTCGAAAGGCAGAACCAGATCCCGGTAAATATCTTCTGATAGCGAGACTGCCAGGTCATCAGTCCATGCAAAATCCTTGGGTTCGGCTAAATTTTCTTCTTCCCAGCAGAAATCCAGATATTCTATCAGTTTATCGGTAACAATCCGCAGTAATTCCCTGACGAAATCCGGTTTTTCATAAACAGCTGTGAAGATATTGGTCACTCCCATTAAATCTCCCGCCACACCGAATGGGCCATCTGAAGTATGGGTAAGATTCGGCTTCTCTCCGGGATAAAAAACTTCGCCGTCCTGAAATTTTACCGGATACTTTTCAGCAACCTCCATCATTTTTCGGCGATACTCTATTTGCTTTTTATTTAAACCTGAATGGATAAAATCCATTTTTTCCAGTTTCTTTAGATCATTATCATTTTTAACCCAGCCTTCTCCCACCCAGGGAATATCATTTTCCGGAAAAACAACCTCACATCCCAGACTACCGGCCTCAAAGGTATTCTGAAAATCAGTCCAGGCACCGGTCCAGGCACCGGTAATGGCATAGGCATCCGTCCGGATATTTTCCAGCAGCCATTTTTGTGCAAGCAACTGAGTTCTCAGCATCACTTCAGGATCATTGTAATAATCCTTGAATTTAATGCCCAGTTGAGGTACCAGA
>JAFGSO010000191.1 GCA_016934605.1 Calditrichota bacterium
CTCAGGAGGCTACTGATACCGGTCTGGAGGGAACTTTTGTGGAAGTATCGGGAGAGGTAACTGATTTTGCCCAGGATATCGGAGGCGCAGCGAATATCCGGTTGGATGATGGTAGCGGGGAATGTCTGATCCGGGTGTGGAATTCCACCGGAGTAAATCTGGCCGGTGTTACGGTTGGTGAGCAGTTGACGGTGAGGGGACCGCTGGATATCTATCAGGGTAACACTCAGTTGCTGCTGGCTTACCAGGAGGATTTATCGAAGCCGGGTGACGGTGTTGAGGGAGACGGTAGCGGATTTGCGGTGACGGAACCGGATTCCGTGGAGATTGGAGCCTCTGGGCTTTCGGTGAACGTGACCTTGTGGAGCACCCAGGAGGATACCCTTCGAACTGTTCATATCCTGATGCCGGTCGGCTGGGGATGGACGGCCCTGGCAGAGGATGTAGTGCTGGCGGGATCCGGGCTAGCCTCCGCCAGGCAGCAAGTCGTTTCAGATTTCGGAGAATACCGTATAGAACTGACGGACTGTTTTATCACCGGCTCGGATACCGGATTGGTGACCATCACCGGTCTGACTTCTCCGCTGGAATCGGTAATTTCCTATTTCTGGATAAAAACGGCGGTTCAGGGCGGTTCTCCGGCATTTATCGATACCAGTCCGGTGATAATGGTTGGTGATAATCCCATGCTGCAGATCCGGGATGTTCAGGTGAACAGTGCTCAATTCACTTCACCGGTTACCATTCGTGGTTTGGTAACGGTAGGTGCCGGTATTTTACGGACGGATCGTACTTCTGCCTATATTCAGGATGAATCCGAATATGGTATCAACATCAGTCAATTCGGACCGCCGGATCAGCGCTTTCAGCGCGGTTTTTATGTGGAAGTAACCGGTACTGTTTCAGAATACCGCGAGACCACCCAGATGACTCCCTCGGGTGTATCCATCATCGATTCCAGCGCCCAGCTGCCGGCGGCCATTGCCGTCAGTACCGGCGATGCCAACCATCCCCGCTGGGACGGAACCTATATTCGGGTTCCCCGCAATGTCGGTGAGGAACATGCGGTAGTCATTGATAAATATACCACTTCCACTCAGCCGCCATTCGACTATAATATTGTAGTAAATGACGGTTCCGGTGCGCTCACACTGCGGGTGTGGGGAACCACCGGTATAAATCTGGATTCAGTGCTGGTCAATGAAGCGGTAATCGCCAGTGGTGTGGGAAGTGTATTCCTCATCGATAATGAACCAAGTTATCAGATTCTCCCCGCCTATCAGTCCGACATTATTCCGGATGAGGGATATGAACCTTCCCTGCAGGGTGTAGACCTGGATATTCCGCCTTATCCATTCGTTCCGGATCGCGGTGAGAAAATCTTGATTCGCTATAATGCCGGTGCGGTAAATAATCAGGTTACCGTCCGCATATTCGATCTGGGTGGACGGATGATTACCACGCTGGTGGACAAGCCTGCCGAATTAATTGTGGAAACCATTGAATGGGACGGCAGGGATAAACTTCTGGATTTTGTGCCGGTGGGAACCTATATATGCCATCTGGAAGTGATGGAATTTGTAAGCGGAAAAAAAGAAACCAGGATGGCCCCGATCGTCATCGGTACCATTCTGAAATGATAAAAATAGTGAAAAAGCCCAATATTTAATAAAAGGTTCTTTTTATGAAAAAGCGTATCATCCCTGCTGTCGTTTTTCTGTTACTTCTGCAGATGTGCTGTTCACAGCTGTCTGCGGGCTTATTCGATGACCGGTTTCCCAGTGCCCGGGCCACTGCTATGGGTGGAGCGGGAGCTGCCGTAGCAAATGGTGTGTGGGCATCTTATTATAATCCGGCAGGTTTATCCGAAGTATATCGGCCGGTGGTAGGGACCTCGTACCTGAGGCTCTTCAATGTCTCCTTCTTTTCAAATTTTTTTGGGGCAACGGCTTATCCTCTTCCCGGAAAATACGGAACCGCCTCCTTATCTTTTGAATATTTCGGAGTTAACTACAAGGATAAAAATCTGTCCGGTGAATATACCCTCAGTTTTTCGCATGGTTTCTATCTGTTGAAGGATATTCACAGCAGCCTGGCAGCAGGCTACTCCCTGAAAATGTACCACTGGTCTCTGGGGGAATCGCAGCAGCTGGGTGATCTGGGCAGTGCCTCGACATTTGGAGTGGATGTGGGGTTAATGGCTTCTATTTATACCAGGACCTATCTGGGAGTATATTTTATGAATATTAACAGTCCGGCTATCGGAGAATTTACCAGGCACGATCTGCCCCAGCGGGTCGTCGTAGGCCTGGCCTATCAGCCTTACGATGGCGTAACCACAACTCTGGATTTTAACAGGACTATCGGAATGGGGGAGATGCAATTGTGGGGAGGAGCTGAATTTACTGTTTTCCCAAATCTGGACCTGCGTTTTGGAGCCACCACAAATCCCAACCGTTTTACTGCCGGGCTGGGTGTGAACGTGGCGCAATTTCATCTCGATTATGCCATAATGACCCACAGCGAGCTGGGAGAAACACATGAAGTCGGTTTAAACTATGAATTTTAACAGATTTTAAATGAGCAGGTAATCGATGCAATTATTCATAAGAATTATACTGACGGTAAGTTCTGTGGTGGTTATTCTTCACGCTCAGGTTACTGCCTATACCCCGGAGAATCCTCTGGATCTGAATAATGCGGATTACGAAGAAATTCTCCGATTGCCGGTGCCTTCGGAAATCGCTGAAGAAATATATCGGCGCATAACATTTCAGGGCCCGCTGGATAATGTATATGAATTGAATGATATTCGGGGAATGACTCCATCACTTTTCTTGAAGATAAAGCCGTTGGTGCGTATTGAGCCATATCGTCCGCAATCAGACCGTGAAGAGCGCCTGGAGGATTTATATTACCGTCTTTCCCGCTGGGAAGGGGATGAAGGGGGCAGCCAGGCATTGGTGGATTCATGGATTGAACGGGCTCTGGAACCATATAATATCAATAATGTGCGGTATGACGAACTGGTAAACCTCCAGAGTGTTTCCCCGGTCGATGCTGCTTCGATCATCAGTTACCGGAATCAGGTGGGTCGCATTGCCAGCCCCAGAGACCTGCGGAGTGCCCCCTACATATCTTATTACGGATATCGGAATGCTCTTAATTTCCTGACCTTTGAACCTTCAGAGGTACACCACGAAATTCATGGTCATCTGTTGACAAGAATGGATGATTCTCCCTTCATGACAGAGGAAGCGGAAGCAACGGCACAGATCCCGGTAGAACAGATTCAGAATAATTATCCCAATGTTTTTACCCGGTTTTTCGGTACGATCGGACGTGATATTCGCTTCGGCTATTCCTATTATCATGGATTGAATGAACCGTACCTGTATCAGGATATCGGATTCGGTCAGGTTCCAAAGGCAAAAATGTATCTGGGATTCGAGAACCAGAAAATGGGCCCTCTGGAGATTCGAAAAATATATCTTGGTAACTACAGCCTGGCATTCGGTCAGGGAGTGGTGATGGAAAATACTGATTTTTTCCAACCGCGAAAATCAGGATACGGCTGGAGGAAACGATTTCTGGGACTGTCGGGAGATAATTCCCGCACCAGACAATACGCCCTCACCGGCGTGGCTACTCAGATGGGTTATAAAAATCTTGAAGTTTTTCTCTTTGGGTCTTTCGATAAGCGGGATGCACTGCTGAATACCAGTCCCGTTCTGATTGACGGAGAAAGACATTATCCACTGAACCAGTTGATAGTCCTCGATCAGCGATTCGAATACGCACCTCAGGATTCTATTCGCAGAAACTTTGATTTATCCTGGAGGGATAATACCTCTGAACTGATGTTCGGAACTCATCTGGCTTATGATTTATGGCCTGCTACACAGGTCGGTTTTACGTATTACGAGAGTGCGTACGACCGATTATTAAGACCCGGCATTCAGGAAGTGGTGGCAGAGGGAAATCTGGCGATGGCGGATAATGAGATCCTGAATTCCTATGGAGGTCCGGTTTCTGACGGCGAAAATCCGCTCTGGGATGCTGCCAAATCCTTCCGCCGTGTATACGGTTTTGATTTCCGGACTGTTTACCGCAATGTGGCTATTCAGGGTGAATATGCAGAACTTGACAAGGACAAAGGATTTCTTGGCAATAATCCCTACGCAATGGTTCTCAATGCTTATGTTCAATACAACAGTTTATATGTGCTGGCACTGGTTCGGGATTATCACCTTGAGTTTGACAATCCATACCAGAGATCATTTTCCAACTACCGGCGTTTTAAGCGGACTATTTTTGAAGATTATTTTTATCTGCAGGATCCCCAGTACGGTCAGCTCTATACCAATAATCCCCAGCCCCAGGCGGAACGGGGTTTTTACCTGTACAGCCGTTATCAGATCAACCGGCAGTTCGTTCTGACAACCGAATATGATAACTTCAGGCGTGTTTCCGACGATGCATCGCAATACCGGTTGGTTGGAACAATCGATTACCGGCCCATTTTCCCGCTGAGGATCAATCTTCGTCAGAAATTCCAGGGACGTGAGGTGCAGAATAATCTGTCGCTGGAATATTTTGAAAACCTGGAATTCCGGGGCCGCGTGATACTGCGCCTGTCACGTTACGATGAACTGGGAATGCTGTATGTAAATTCAACCACAAAATTCCGTCCCAGACCTAGATTTCTGTTTCCGGTTATACCGGGTTCCACCGAAAATATGTCCGGAAATGTGGCGTCGCCGGCTGAGGCGCTTGGCGGATTTTTTACTCATAATTTCAATGACTGGATGAAGCTTTCAGGCTTTCTGGGATACTATAAGGGATTTTTCTGGAATTTCGAAGATACCCAGTTTATGGTGATGGATAGCAATCGCGGGGCCATGCGATACTGGATTTCTCTTTATTCCAGGATATCTCCTCAAATCAGCATTCGCATGAAATATACCCGGGACTATAACCAGCCGATTCATTATATCCAGACAAGAACCACTGAGAATGTGCCACGAACCGCTGAAAACGGTTTTTATTACCAGGGAGATCTATATCAGCCTTCGGCAGCCTTTTATTATCTTGAATTCAACCTCCATTTTTAATGGATTTACGGAGAAATAGTACATGAAGACGATCGGCAGAATTTGGTTAATTCTTTTCGCAGCAGTATCGATAAGCTGGAGCCAGACTTATCCGGTGATTCCAATTGGGCAGTACTGGCATTTTCCCGACGCACGATCCATGTCGCTGGCGGGGGCCGGCTCGGTGTCTCTGAAATCGCCGGGAGCCATGCTGTATAATCCGGCAGCACTCACTCAGATTGAACATTCAGTGACGCTGGAGCTTAGCTTTAAAGGCCGGAATCTCCAGGAACGCCGGTCCTATCCACTTTACGATAGATTTGATGGTTTTCTGGTGGATGCCACCTATGCGGTGAATGATAACTGGTATTCCCAGATACAGGGCGGAGTTGCTCTGGGAATACCTTTTTATTCCCTGCCACGGCTGTCGGTGGCGGTGGGTTCATATCCCGAAATCGACTTCAGATATAATTACAACGAGGAAGTGCGGGAGAATGTTTTTGGCGATGAACTGATTGCCTATAACCGGATTGAAGCAAACGGCCTCTTGAGAAGATACAGTGCAGCACTGGCTGCCGTTCTTCCCTTTCTGCCGGACCTTTCTGTCGGGATGCAGGTCGGTATTATAAATGGAGATGCCGTTAATTATGAAAAACTGGCCGACTTTGTTCAGAGATCGCAAAAGGTTATATTTGCTCAGGATGACCGAAAACTGGATAATTCACCCGTGGTTTTATCCGCTGGTGCAATTTATCGGGCCTCGGAACGATTTTCACTGGGATTCCATTTGTCCCTGCCATACAAGATTGAAAGCAGCACAACCAATGCCGCGGGTACGACATTTCGGGAAGAGGCGGAATATCCTTTGCGCATTAATGCCGGAATGGAATACCGGGCCCGACAGGAACTTCAGGCAAGGCTGAATGTGGATATCGGTTATGAATTCTGGTCACAAACCGAATTTTATACTGAAATGCCGGGTGTTGTTCAGACTATTCCTTTTGCTGGTGACAGTAAGCGTTTTTCAGACTTTACCGATGTATTTTATATTAAAACCGGAATCGAACATATCTTTTACAACAGAATCCCTTTCGGTGTGGGAGCTCAATACCAGGTACCCACAGGTGTGGGAGCACAGTATCACCTGAATCCTACTCTCTCCCGGGGAACGACCCATACACTTCTCAGCACGGGTACCGGTTTTTTTAATACCAGTTGGCGGGTGGACATATCAGCGGCATACAGTAAATTATCATACCGCTGGGAAGATCTGTTTGATGATGCCCTTTATGTAAACAATCCGAATTTTCAGAGCCGTCGGGATCGGGATAGTGTGGATGAAACGACTTTGTTTTTCCAGATTTCTATGATGTATTTTCTGGATTTCTGAGGTTTTAAAATTGGGGGAAACAAAGTATAACCCGAGAAAAGAATTAAGTATCACATATTAAGACGTTGTTATTTGAAATTCCCGGCAACATAATTTCTTCTCAGACCGAACCTGTTCTTTGGGCTTTTTGATAAATTCCCAGAATGGAAACTTCCTGAACCATTTTTCCGATTTTCTCCAGCGCCCCGGTAAAATTGTCGGTGTTCTCCCATTCCACATCCACATGAAAACGATATTCGTCAGCTCTGCCGGGTATCGGTATGGACTGAATGAGAGTAAGATTCAGCTGATGCTCCCTGAACATGTTCAGAATCTCAGCCAGTGATCCCACATAATGACCTATCCGAAAATTCAGTGAGGCTTTGTTGCCATCCAGTTTGTTTTCAGCTGTTCTTCGTTTAATAACAAAAAATCTGGTATAATTCTGCTTCAGGTTTTCGATCCCTTGTGCCAGTATATCCAGGTGAAATAGATGGGCTGCTCTGGAACCGGCAATTGCCGCGATTGACTTTTCGCGACGTTTGGCAATCTGCCTGGCAGTTCCGGCTGTATCATCGGATTCAACCTGTTGAATATCCGGATATTTTTCAAGGAAGTCGCTGCACTGCATAAGCGCCATGGGATGAGAACGAACAATCCGGATATCGCTGATTTTCTGGCCCGGCAAGGCCATCAGATGATGTTCAATCCGGACATATTCCTCACCAACTATGGAGAGAGCGTATTCCTGCAACAGCGCATAATTGGGCAACAGACTGCCCGCCAGACTGTTTTCGATGGCCATAATGCCATACTCTGTTTCACCAGCAAGAACTTGTTGACAAACATTTTTAAAAGTTCTGCATTGATGGATAATCAGATTATGGCGATTAAAATATTTTCTGGCAGCCAGATCGTGATAAGAACCTGCTTCCCCCTGAATGGCCACCGTGATGACCTCTTTCATTTAAATTCCGATATTGATATTTTTGATGGCATAGGCCCGACACCTGTTCTACCGACAATTTAAGTTTGCGTTTATTCATCCACTTCAGGATCTAAAATCAGCCGCATCCAGTTTATCTTTCAGGCTGTTTAGCGATTGAAGCAGTTGCCGGCGCATTTCGACGGTAAATGGATTATATCGGTGCATATCTTCAAAGAGTTCCCAGGTATCCCGGTTAATTTTTTCTGTCAGATGAATCAGATTCTGATAGTCGCGCGTGGCAATTGCTGCATCAGGAAGCGGAAGCTGCTTCAATGCTCTCCCCAGAAAATGGGTTAGACCGAGAGTCCAGGCGATTAACCTGTCATGATCTTCCGGCTCCATCTCTATCAGCCTTATTCCCAACCCTTCCCAGAAGTCCCGAAACAGTTTCATATTTTTTAAAGAGATTCGTTGAGGGCTGATGATCATCAGATGACCCTCCATTGTTTTTTGTACCGAATCAGGGCCGAACAGCGGGTGAGTCCCGATAATCTGAATATCTGACGGTAATCTGTTCTGAAGGACCTTAAGGGGATACTGCTTTACAGCGCATACATCCATAACAATTGTTTCCGGAGAGACCAGGTCTGAAATTTTAGCAGTAATTTCCATAATGGCAGAGACCGGTACTGCCAGGATAATTAAACTTTTCCGGCATACTTGTTCCAGTTTACAGAAGGGAATATTTTCCTGCTTTTGCTGAGTGATTTTATCCGGATCGTATATGTTAAATTCTGTGCGGTCTTTCAGCTGCTTGTACAGGAGCTTTCCGAAGCGGCCGAATCCGACGAGTCCGATGCTTTTCATAACATGCTATCTTTCTGAATAGAATGTGAATGCCGTAAAATAATGTCAAAAAGATTCGTGATCAGATCTTCAGAAAGTTCAAGTTCTTCGGCGAACCGAAGCATCTGCACTTTTTTATCTGATTCCCGCTTTTCATCGACTATACTCAAACCTTCCTGCTTCTTGATGGCAGCAATCTTTCTGGTCATGATCTGGCGCTGAGCCAGCAGCAGCATCAACTGGCCGTCTATGGTATCAATCTGTGAACGCACATTCTGAAGCTTAGCGCCGGATGTTATCCGCTCCTGCATCAGCAGATGGTCTGTAAGTACCAGGGCTACCATCGCTTCTGCTACGGGTACCACTCGCGGACATATGCAGGGATCGTGGCGCCCGCCGATATCAAGTACTACTTCTTTTCCTTCATCAGTTACTGTTTTCTGCGATTTACCGATGGATGATGGTGGTTTCACCGCAATACGCATCACCAGATCTTCACCGTTGCTGATTCCTCCCAGAACGCCGCCGGCACGGTTGGTCCGGGTACTGAATTTCAAATTTTCACGGTTATAATAGAACAGATCATTAAATTCACTTCCTTTCATGACAGCAGCATCAAAACCGTTTCCCATTTCGAAAGATTTCACGGCACCTATAGACAAGAGTGCCTTTGCCAGATCTGCTTCCAGTTTATCAAAAACCGGTTCTCCCAATCCTGCCGGACAATTTTTAACAATTATTTCTACGATACCACCCAGCGAGTCTCCCTCATCCCGGGCATTCCGTATCGCCCTGATCATTTCTTCAGCCGCTTTCGCATCGGCTGCCCGGACCGGATTTCTTTCAATCTGTTTCAGATCCGTTTCGGTTGCAATAATATCTCCGATCTGTTTCGTATGAGCAAATATTTCGATATTTTTATCTTTCAGTAATTGTCTGGCAACGGCCCCTGCGGCTACCCGGGTTGCTGTTTCCCTTCCGCTGGCGCGGCCTCCTCCACGAAAGTCGAATACGCCGTATTTTTTCAAAAAAGTAAAACTGGCATGACCCGGCCTGAGTATGTGTTGCAAATGGCTGTAATCCCGGGATCGCTGATCCTGATTTCGGATCAGGATACAGAGAGGTGTACCGGTGGTTCTTCCCTCAAAGATACCACTGATAATTTCAGCCCGGTCCTCCTCTTTTCGGGTAGTCACAATATCGCTCTGCCCCGGACGTCGCCTGTTTAGCTGCTCCTGAACAAACTCGGCGTCGATTTCCAATCCCGGCCTGATGCCATCGATAACCAGCCCGATATAGGGTCCGTGACTTTCACCAAAAGTCATGACCCGGAATGCTGATCCGAATAAATTACCGCTCATTCTATCTCCGTATTTTTTACCAATTCTGGATTACTATTTTATAGTGCCGGTTCCCGAAGACGGTCTAAACCGGACCAGAATTCGGGAAAAGATTTTACCACACATCCGGGATTTTCAATATAAACTTCCGGTATTCTTAAACCGACCAGCGCAAAACTCATGGCCATTCTGTGATCGTTAAAGGTAGGCAGGCAGGTACCTTTCAAAGGAGCCGGAACAATGGACAGATTCGTGCCTTCGATTCTGGCTATACCACCGAGCCGCTCAATATTTTCTACTAATGCTTGCAGGCGGTCGGTCTCTTTATAACGAAGATGTTCCACTTCCCTCAGTCGGGAAGGCCCCTCTGCAAACAATGCCATAACCGCCGCTGATGGAACGATATCCGGGACGTCTTTCATATCAGTGTCTATCCCGTTAAGACGTCTGGCTGAAATGCGCACAGCGGAATTCTGCCAG
>JAFGSO010000192.1 GCA_016934605.1 Calditrichota bacterium
AACCAGCTTCAAATCAAGGTACATTAGTGAATTGTTCGTAATTGACTTATATCAAAAAATTTCGGAGCTAAGGCAATAATCATAAAAATATAAATAATTTTTCCGAATTATACATTTAAAGAGTGGAGGCAACTGGAAAGAGATCCTGTGAGTTTCTAATCTACAAAAATATGTCATGTATTATTTCATAAAATACGATTTTTGATACTGCTCCATACCTATCATAAGGTCCTGGTTAGTAGCTGGTTGGTAAGTGCAATGATGCCTTTATTAAAATTTGTCAGCAAGAAAACGATGATTTGGTATATTCAATTTTACCTTCAGAAGGCAAAACAGGAGGTGAAACCACCCTTTCGATTACCAATTGGAAAAAATATCGAATAAAATTTGTGTTAAATTTAATAAAATTAAAGTTGGTTCTTGATTTTTGCTAAAAAAATATTAAATTATATTGTTATAAATTCGATTTGATATGAAAATATTTCAAACTGGACTGTTCTGTTTACTTTTTATCTCCCTTCTGTACGCCAATGCCGTCATTGTTGAGTGGAAAGCTGAACCAGAACAGAACAAAATTGTTCTCCAATGGAAAACATCCTCTGAAGAGGATGTGAACAAATTCATTGTTGAGCGGTCTAATGACAATTCCCACTATGTAAACATTGGCGAAGTTCAGGCACGCGGCCCTGGATATCAGTATAAATTTGAAGATACAAATCTGGGAATGACCAACAGCGTTTTCTATTACCGTCTCCAGATTTTAAACGGGGATGGCAGTTTCCAGCACACCGACGCTCTGACGGTTATTCCCAATATCAGCAACATTTCCCGCAGTTGGGGCAGTATAAAAGCACTGTTCCGGTAGCATTTTTCTAAATTATTTTTCTGCCGTTATGGACGATGGGGATTTTTCTTATTCACCTTCTGTTATGACACACGGGCATTTCCTTCTTTTAAAATGGCCCCTTTGAAAATAAGTGAACAAATTAGCATCAAATTAATACCTGCTGAAATGGAATTTTCGAATTCAATTAAAATTCGATTTTTTAAATTTTTTGCTTAACGTGTTCCTGAACGGGTCGATAGTATTTATAGAGGTATGTTTAATAACAATTTAGAGCTTGTTTTCAATTTAACCGGTCAGGAAATGCAGCAGAGCAGAATTTTTCGTCTTCAGATTTAAAAAAGGAATTTATTAATTGTTGACAAAAATCACAAAAATATTTATTTTAGCAAATGTTTAAAAAAACATCTCTTAAGGAAATATTGCGATGAAAAATAGGCCTCATTTCATCTTTATCAATCCGAAAACAACCTCTGTTAAACAGATTAAGATTTCAATAACAAAGTTTTTGCTGAGTATTGGTTTTGGATTGATACTAATAGGGGTCTCTTTAAAAGTAGCAATTGATATGGGCATAAAATTCAACCATAATTCCCAGATCGCCAGAC
This sequence comes from Calditrichota bacterium, assembly GCA_016934605.1. Taxonomy (GTDB): domain Bacteria; phylum Calditrichota; class Calditrichia; order RBG-13-44-9; family RBG-13-44-9; genus RQOF01. The sequence continues at coordinate 1,453 of JAFGSO010000192.1, forward strand.
TGCAAAATGAAAATGTTCTCTTGCAGCAACAGATTAAATTAATGGGGGAGAAAATTACTGTTATCCGGGAACACATCGATCAGATTGAGGAACTGGATGATAAAATCAGAGCTCGGCTGGATATTCCTCCACTGGGAGAAGACGTACGATTGGTGGGTATCGGTGGGTCTGATATCAGCAATTTGTCTCATCTGAAACTGGAGGACTTGAAACTTCAGTCAGTTATCCTGAATAATCAGACAACCCTGGCAAGGCTGGAAAGGGAAATAAAGCTTGAAAATGATAGCTTTGAGAAATTGCTGTCTACCATGGAACGCAAGGAGGATTCGCTGCGATTTCTACCTGCGATCAAGCCTGTTCTGAATGGTCGCATAACCGATGGATTTGGCAAACGAAGACATCCGATTTATAAGAGAATTATGGAGCACCATGGAATTGACCTCGCTGCTGACCGGGGAACACCGGTTTTGGCTCCGGGAGATGGTTATATCAATTTTACCGGAAAAAACGGCGGTTATGGACTTTTTATTTCTATCAATCATAAATACGGTTTCGAAACCAAATATGGGCATCTTCAAAAGATTTATGTAAGAAGAGGTCAGTATGTGAAACGCGGAGATAAAATCGGCGAAGTCGGTAATACCGGTATTTCTACAGCCCCCCATCTCCACTATGAAGTCCATTATAAAAATAAACCGATTAATCCATCCGATTATTACTTCAACGATATTAAATTTGAATAATCCGGCTAACTTTAAAAGGATTGACCATATAAATATAAAATCAAGTTGAGAATGAGTCACGTTTCATGTTAGATTTTAAAGCCGCCGTCAATAAACTACGATCCTACCTGAAAGAAAATAACCTGCGGTTCACCACCGAACGACTAACTATACTGGAAGAAATTTTCAACTATCCCTCCCATTTCGATGCTGAACAGCTTTTTATCCATATCCGTAATAAACATGACAATATTTCCCGGGCAACTGTTTACCGCACATTGGATCTGCTTTCTCAGATCGGAATCCTGAAGAAAGAAAACCTCGGCCATAACTATGCCAGCTATGAACTGGATTTTAACCTCCCCCACCACGATCACCTGATCTGTCTGGAATGTGGTAAGGTAGTTGAATTTGCCGATCCTGTCATTGAAAAACGACAGCGTGAAATTTGTGAAAAAAACGGAATGGAAATGATTCGTCACCAGCTTCAAATTTTCGGCCGATGCCGTGAACATGATAAAAAGTAACTTCTGCCTTCCTCCTGATTCGCCAATCTGATCTGTCAAAAATTGTTTCTAACCTGGTTAATTCACAAACATTCACATCATTATACCATACATTGATCTTTGTCTCTGTGTTCTCTGTGTGCTCTGAGGCTAT
>JAFGSO010000193.1 GCA_016934605.1 Calditrichota bacterium
ATAGCCACAAAGGGCTCAGAGGGCACAGAGAAAAAAACCATTATACTGTCTAATGATGTTAGAATTTGTGAATTAACCAGGTTAAAAGAAACTTACGGTAATTTCGCTCCAGCATCCATTCTATGCATTTAAAATCTGATCAGATTAATAAATTTCAGGAAAATTTAGTAGATTGGTTTAGACAATCGAAACGGGAGCTTCCCTGGCGAAAAACCCGCCATCCATATTATGTCTGGATTTCCGAGGTGATGCTGCAGCAAACCCAGGTGAAAAAAGTGATCCCTTACTATGAGCAGTTTATCGTAAAATTTCCCGATATTGAATCTCTTGCTGCCGCCTCTCTGGATGAAGTTTTAAAAAGCTGGGAATTGCTGGGTTATTATGCGCGAGCACGGAATCTGCATAAATCCGCCCGAATCATCATGAACAGATATAATGGGGTTTTCCCTGATTCTTATGAAGCATTCCGTGAATTGCCTGGTGTGGGGGATTATATTGCTTCGGCTGTTATGAGTATTTGTTTTAATAAACCCTATCCGGTTATTGACGGAAATGTGAAAAGAGTGCTGGCCAGACTGTTTGAATTCGAGTTTGATGTGAGTGATTCCGGAAACCGGATTCTGCTGGTCGAAAATGCTGAATTGCTGCTGGACAAAATATCTCCCGGAGAATTCAATCAGGCAATGATGGAACTTGGAGCACTTATCTGCAGGCCCACCGGTCCGGATTGTCCCGCCTGTCCGGTAAATGAATTCTGTCTGGCATGTAAAAATGGTCTTCAGAAATTTTTTCCGATAAAAAAGAATAAAAAATCGATACCCGAATATCAGATAGCCGTCGGAATTGTGGAACATGAGGGACAGTTACTCATTACACGTCGTAAGGATGAAGGGCTTCTGGGAGGATTATGGGAATTTCCCGGTGGGAAGGTGAGGGAAAAGGAAGCTCCCTATGAAGCCTGTGTTCGGGAAATTAAAGAAGAGGTTAACCTTAATATAAAGATACGGGAACATCTTACCCGAGTGAGGCATGCTTATAGTCATTTTCGGATAGTAGCGGATGTGTATCTGTGTGGTTGTGAGCTGGGTGAAATTCAATTAAACGGACCGGTGGATTATCGCTGGATCGATCCATCCGAACTGAAGGAATATCCCTTTCCGGCAGTTAATCATAAGATCTTCGGGATTTTGAATAAACGATGGAATGAATTCTGATGGCCATAATATTTTTTCGTGACTGTTTTGGATATTAAATGTCGATAAATTTTCTGCAAAATTACTACTATTGAATCAGATTAAAACGGTGGACCCGATTACTTTAAGCTGAAATTTACAGAATAATGTATATTCGGGTCTGAAAAAGATAAAGGCATATCTATGTGGAAACTATTTTTTGCATTCAGTTTGTATCTGGTTATGTCCGGATGTTCCAAAGATGGTGAACAGAAGGCAGGTTCCGACGGAGACGTGAGTTCCAGAATAATTCGTGTTGTTACCACAACGGGAATGATTGCCGATGCTGTAAAAAATGTTGGGGGGGAGAGGGTTGACGTAACCGCTCTGATGGGTCCCGGAGTGGATCCGCATCTATACAAGGCCAGTGCCGGTGATGTTTCAAAGATGTCAAAAGCAGATGTCATTTTTTATAACGGATTACACCTTGAAGGCAAAATGACCGAAATATTTAAGGAGATGAGGCGGTTTACCAGAACATCAGCAGTAGCTGAAGGAATCGAAACATCCAGACTTTTATCACCGCCCGAATTTAATGGGAACTACGATCCTCATGTCTGGTTCGATGTAACCATGTGGATTGAAGTGGTTGAATCGATAGAGAATACACTGGTGCAGATCGATTCTGCCCATTCGGAATATTATTCGAATCGAACCGCCGATTATATCAGGAAACTTGAGGAACTCCACGAATATGCATTATCCCGGGCTGTGACAGTACCGGAAGGTAAAAGGTACCTGGTAACGGCTCACGACGCGTTTAATTATTTCGGCAGAGCTTATGGGTTTCAAGTACTGGGATTACAGGGTATCAGTACCGCTTCTGAAGCAGGTGCAGCTGATGTACAGAATCTGGCACACGTTATTTTCGAGAAAAAGATTCCCGCTATTTTTGTGGAAACATCCGTTCCGTCACGTAGTATTAAAGCCCTTCAGGCGGCAGTCCGCGCACGCGGGTTTGATGTTAAGGTAGGTGGTAATTTGTTTTCTGATGCAATGGGAAGTGAGGAAACTCCGGAAGGTAATTATATCGGAATGGTACGTCACAACATCGAAACCATTGTGACTGCCCTGACAAACTGAAAAGAAGTATCTGAATGACACATCATAAATTAATATTTATTGAAGAAAATGACAGATAATAAGCAATTAGCAATTGAAATTGAAGACCTAACTGTGGCCTATCAGGAAAAACCGGTACTATGGGATGTGGATATGCATGTACCTGCCGGCATTCTGCAGGCGATTATCGGTCCCAACGGCGCTGGAAAGACAACTCTGATAAAGGCAATTATGGGATTGGTACGGCCTTCCGCCGGCCATGTTCTGATTTACGGAAAACCATACCAGCAACAGCGTCACCTGGTAGCTTATGTTCCCCAGAGAGGTAGCGTGGACTGGGATTTTCCGACCAGTGTTCTTGATGTAGTGATGATGGGGCGCTATGGAGCTCTGGGCTGGCTGCGGAGACCGGGAAAGGCGGAGAAGGAAATGGCAGTTCAGGCGCTTGATAAAGTTGGAATGACTGAGTTCATGCATCGTCAGATCAGCCAGTTGTCCGGTGGACAGCAACAGCGGGTTTTTCTGGCGCGTGCTCTGGTTCAGGATGCATTGATTTATTTTATGGATGAACCATTCCAGGGGGTAGATGCTACCACCGAAAAAGCCATCGTGCAGCTGCTGAAAGAATTGCGTGCAGCCGGCAAAACTGTGCTGGTGGTTCATCACGATCTCCAGACCGTATCCGAATATTACGACTGGGCATTACTGCTCAATGTCAGACGAATCGCCAGCGGACCGGTGAAAGAGGTTTTTACAGAA
>JAFGSO010000194.1 GCA_016934605.1 Calditrichota bacterium
ACATTTTTTATTTCCGGAATACGCGAAGGAGTTGCGCTGAAATTTTCCAGGCCCATACCAATCAGGAGCGGTACAGCCACCGGATCGCCCGCCATTTCGCCGCACATCCCCACCGGTTTCATTTTGCTTTTGGCCGCGTCGATTACTTTTTTAATCAGATTCAGCAACGACGGGTGATAGTGATTGTAAAGATATGATACCTTTTCATTGGCCCGATCGACTGCCAGAGTATATTGAATAAGATCATTTGTTCCGATGCTGATGAAATCAACCTCATCCAGAAATGAATCAATCATGATGGCTGCCGAGGGAATTTCAACCATTATACCGATTTCTAAGTCCGCATTGAACTCTTTATGCTCATTTTTCAGGAGAGTTATGGCTTCTTTCAATATTTCCTTGAACTGGCGGACCTCCTCCAGGGCACTGATCATGGGAAGAAGAAGTTTGATATTACCGTGCAAATTTGCCTGGAGGATGGCTTTCAATTGCGGTACAAAGACTTCTTTGTGGTCCAGGCAGAATCTGATAGCCCGCCACCCCAGAAATGGATTACTTTCTGGCAGATCTGCCAGATCGGGGAGTATTTTATCTCCACCCACATCCAGAGTTCTGATTATTACTTCATAAGGCGCTGCATTTTCAGCAAATTTTATATAGGTTTGTGTCTGAAATTCTTCTCCGGGCAGAGTACCACCCGAAAAAAACAATCCTTCAGTGCGATACAGGCCGATACCTTCTGCTCCCGAATTTCTGAACTGCTCGAGTTCCTCAATAAATTCCAGATTGGCCATGACGGTGATGTTTTTCCCGTCCCTCGTCCTGGCCGGTTTCATGGCATCCTGAAGTAAACCATTTTCCAGTATTAGAAATTTTCGCTGCTTCTCACTGTATTCTTTGATTGTTTCAGGAGTTGGATTAATGATCACAACGCCGTCGTTTCCGTTTAGAATCAGATAGTCACCCGATTTGGCAGCTGTTGTTATATACTCGGTACCAACTACGGCGGGGACTCCGAGTGACCGGGCGACTATTGCGGTATGAGAGTTCTTGCCCCCAACATTGGTACAGAAACCCAGGATATCTTTATGATGCAGGCGTATAATATCTGCCGGATTGATATTGTCAGTAACAATTATCGATTTTTTCTTATAATTAATATCCAGTTTCTTTCCACTCAGTTTTTTCAATATCAGGCGTTTGAGAGTCTGTATGTCAAATGCCCTTTCTCTCATATAATCATCAGAGAGTTTTAAAAAATGTTCTTTCTTTTCCTGAAAAACCTTGAATGTTGCATAAGCTGCGTTATACCGATGTTCCCGGATTAACTTCTCAACTTCTTTGAGGAATATTTCATCATCCAGAATTGATATCTGAATCTGGACGATTTCAGCGAAATCATTTCCATATTTCTGGTCAGTTTCCCGGTGGATTTTTTTCAGATAGTCTCGACTGGCTCGAATTGCTCGTTGAAATCGGGAGATTTCATCATCCAGCTTCGAAACCGGAATGATTCGTAATTCGGGTTCGTGAGTATGATCCCGGTAAAGAAATATCGGTCCCATAGCAATACCGGGCGAAGCTGGTATTCCTTTAAGATATATTTCCGATCTTCGATCAGCTGTCATTCGACTCTGGGTGAAATTAATTAAACCTTTCTTGTGAAAATAGAAAAATTTCAGAGATATATCAATTATAATTTTTTGATTTCTCGGGAAGCAAAAAATACCTCCCGCAGTGAGGTGAAATTTGCTCATTCTGCGGCTTAAAAGGTCCACAAGATACCAGAAAAAGTAATCGAATTAATTCTTTTCCAGAGTTGAGTGAAAATGTATAAAAATTGCTCAACTGTATGAAAATAATCTCCCGGAAACCCTGCTATTAAGCGGGGTTTGTGACTGGCAAAGTCTTTGCTATTAATGATCTGACTTAAAACCGGGAGTTAAATGTGACACGTATCGAAAAAATTCTTATCAGTTTAATGCTTCTGCAGATACAGATTTTGTTTGCCCAAACAGATTCACTGAAAATATCATGGGATGCCAATCAGGAGCCGGATATGTTCGAATACCGGCTCTACCGGGCGGTAAATGGTCTTCAGAATTTTCAGCTTCTTCAGACTGTTCCTCATCCGCAGACCAATACAGTCGATCGGAACAGTATATTGCCGGGAGGCCTCTATGCTTTTACCCTGATGGCGGTCGATTCAGCCGGAAATCAATCCGATTTCTCAGATACAGTGGCCATTGGAATTCCGCAAATAAGCTGGACAATTTCAGAAATTCCCTCCCTGGATACAACCGTAGTACCGATTTCAAGCTTCATAACCGATCCGGACAATAGTATTTCCAACCTTCAGTTAAACATCAGTAATCCCAATAATCTGATCGTCCAGCGCCAGGCAGACAACCTCTTGCTGATTCCGGATCCTTACAATTATACGGGAAATGCAGGATTCACACTCCAGGTTGAAGATTCAGCCGGATTCTGGGATATGACCAATATATCATTGAACGTTATTCCGGCAATAGTGAATCATGCACCACAGATCACTTCAAATCCGGTTACAGAAGTAACAGCAGGCACAGGTTATCAGTATCAGGTAACAGCCAGTGATCCCGATACGGGAGATGTGCTGACTTTTTCGCTTCCGATCAAACCCGCATTTTTGTCTATCAACAGCAGTACGGGACGGATTTCCGGTGTTCCGGCTGTTGCAGATACCGGCTCCCATAATGTCAGGGTACGCGTAACAGACAGCGGAGGTCTGACTGATGACCAGAATTATATCCTTACTGTTTCCTGGCAGAATCAGCCGCCGGTGATCTCTGCCATTCCGGATCAGAGCATAGCGGAGGGATCGCAGTTCAGTGCTATTACCCTGGATGATTATG
>JAFGSO010000195.1 GCA_016934605.1 Calditrichota bacterium
ACAGCTATCAGAAAAATGCTCTTATTTCCGCCTGGCCCAAAAATATGTTTCTGACTGCGCCGGCATCTTTTCGCCCGGTTAGATTAAAGGTTGTTGTAATATTGGTTGATACAAAATATTCAAATCTGAGATTTAACTGATAGGAAAATCCTTGCCGTTTTCCTTTTGCCATTTCAAATGGTATGGGGCGGTTAAAGGGATTTTCCAGAATTTTTACGTGAATAACTCCGGTATTCAGCTGAACACGAGCTTTGCCTGCCACCGCATAATTTAACTGCGGTGTGAATTCAAAGTAGCGCACCTGAAGCTGGTTTTGCGGTGCGGAGTCTTCCTGGAAACCACCCTCAATACCAGCCTGTATCTGCCAGGCATAAACCGGACGATAATTATAGCTCACGCTTCCGATATGCCCTGAAATATATCGGTTTCGACCCGGAACCGCCTCAACGGCACGTTTTATAAGACTGTTCTGATATTGCAGTTCCTGGGTTAGTTTTCGAGTTATCAGACTCTGTCGCCAGATGACAGAACGATCCCAATTCTGTAATCGTTCATTGAAACCTGCCTGCACAAACTCATTGGACAGATTTTCACGAAACCGGCTGCGCAATGTAATTCCAAAGTTGGGATTTCTTTCAAAGAAGTAAATGTCCTGATCCATCACATAACTACCACGAAGAGTTGTCCGGATGTTATTGAATTTTTGAAAATTTAAAACATATATTTGAAAGACATCCGATTCACGGCTTTTTTCATTCACTCGCAGTGAGGAATAAAATGAAATATTTCGCAGGACATTCTCAATGCCTGAATAAGTATTGTTCTCATTTCTGGGCCTGTAACGGACTTGCCAGCTGGCCTCAAGGTTAGTAACCGGTTCTGAACTCCCGGCAGGAAGTATTACCAGGATATAGTCCCCCTGGGGATCAGGCACATATTCATTCAGTTCCTGGTCAAAACGGTAATTACCGCGATTCTCTCCCACAAAAACGAATACTTTTTCCTGCAAAATTTGCAGTTCACTTGCCACCCTGTACTGCCATCGGCTGTCAATTGTCCGTGCATCATTATTGAACTGAAGCTCAATCCGTCCCAGATGGCTTCTGGAATCGACCCAGGATGTATCCTGGAATTGGGGATCGGACTGCCATATAGGAATACTGTCCTCCGGAATTGTTTTAAAGAAAGATTCATAGTTTTTTTCCCGGTATACAAAACCCAGTTTACCCTGCCAGTTTTTTGTCTCGACAAAGGCACCGTCCAGGGAATGAGTATGGGCCCGGGACAATTTTTGCCTTCGATTTTTCTCTAAGGGATCGTACAGATAATCTTCACGAATCAGACTTCTGGCATACCAGCGGATGCGAAATAGCGAGGAAATTTTCAGACCCGCTTCGCCACTCTGGAAATAAAAGCCGGTTACAGAGGGTTTCACATTACTGACAGTCCTGTCCTCCTGATTATAACTGATATAAGGAAAAAACCGATTGATTTTGCGTCCCAGTAAGCCACCTGTCCGTTGCCAGTCGCTTTCCTGGCCAAAACTTTTACTATTTATCCATTCATGAAATAGAACTGTCTTCACGGTGGAGGAATCCCGGGCATCCAACTCGGCTCGTACCCGGCGTGAGGAAATATCCTCACCTCGTCCGATGATTCCACCATCAAAATTCAGCTCAAGATTCTTCCAGGGGATGTAATTTAACCTGGATTCAACGATATTTTCATCATTATCCAGTGTTGTTCCCGTTAAATTCCATTTATAATTAAATTCGGGAATAAATTGACGGTCCAGAGGTGAAAATTCCTTGACTTTTTTGTTCCATCCTAATTGCCAGCTGACCATTCCCATGTTTTTTCCCAGAAATTTCGCTCGGTCGCTGGAGTAGTTCATACCCAGTTTAAAGGCATTTCCGGTATTATTATTATCATTAACCGGAGAAAATATATTCTGATCAAAAAGAGAGACAGCCCCCTCCCCCGCCAGGTTAAAATTCCGGCCGATCTGATAGCGGAATGTTAAATCAGCCAGTGTCTTCTGACCTGCCAGCGGGATCAATCTGATTGGCAGAAAATCTCCCAGTCCGGGTCCCAGGTAGCGGTAAATTCCCAATCTTTCCCGGACATAATCTCCGTTTCCCCGCCCAACACTGCTGAATCTCACCTTGTAATTTCCGTTTCCGTCACCGCGGTAATGATAATATTCATATTGATTCTGTCCGATTAAGGTATCTCGTTTAACATAATTTCCGTTGCCGGTTCCAACAGAATCGGCACCACTCACACTGGCCTCCAGCGGGTTATCCCCCGCTTTTTCCAGAACCGCTTTCTCCTCCCCGGTTAATGGGCTACTGTCCTCCAGCAGATTATTGGTATCATCCCATTCCCGAAACAACCTCAAATCATAGGAAAATCCCGGTCCTGTATTAATATTGTAGGAAGAAAATCCGATAAAAGTTTTTCCATACCGCTGAAAATTATTGGAATATTCAAAATCGACTTCGATACGGTCTTCACCGGTAATTAGCCGATTGTTGGTAAACGTGATTTGTCCCAGGCTGTAATCGATGATATAATCATTATTTTCTCCCCGTACCTGTAGCTCTCCATTCACATATACCTGTTCGGTACCGGCGAGTACAATGATATCACGCTCGCCATTTTTCCCGACCAGCTGGTATGGCCCCTGATTTCCTTCCTGCCCGCGAAATTCAAAGGTATGAAAAGTGCCCCGGGAAGTTGCATAGGTGAGTTGCTGGTTGAACTGTCGGAGTTCGCCCTGGACGGTAATCCCCTGCAATTTGCGGTTAACATTACCAAAATCGGAGTTCAGGTAGCTGAGATTAAAATCGCCCAGGGTACCACCGATATGCGGACTGTTGATTTTGACGAATACCTTGTCGACTTCTCTCAGTGTCTGTGTATTACCCTCCGGCTGAATTGGTGTGCTTTCATCGGTCAGAGCTGCCACAACCTGAACTTCCGGTGTGATATAACCGGATAGCTGGAGATTTAAACCCGAATTCAGGGTCAGATCCCTATTCGTACCAATCTCGATTCCCCTCACGATGCTACCGCTTTTTTCCAGATTACTCCCGTAGGCATCGATCTCATCCAGGAAACGATTTCTGACAACCTTTCCCAGGGTTTGCCGGGAAGTATCTGCTGTATCAACAGCCACATTTGTCTGAATTCTTCTGTGGAAGTATTCCGGCAAGAAAGGAAAAGGAAATTTTTGATAAATTATCGTCAAACTGTCATCAGCCGATACCGGACGGACGAAATTAACTGTGCCCAGCCGGTTATCCAAAAAGTAGTGTATCCCCGGGAAAAGTCTGAAATTATTTCGGAAAATTTTCTCGGAACCGGGCACAAGAAAATTATGGGGTAATTTAAGACTGTCCAGGCTGGAATCGGGCTGAATAAGAACGGTGTCAGCGGGCAAATCCAGGAAAAGCCGGCTGGTCAGATTTTCCTGTCCCTGCAATGAACAAAACAGAAACAGGAATAGGAGAAAAAACAGCCTCAGTTTAGATGTTCCAAGATGAAAAATATTCACTATCGACCAAATGTATTCTTCTTCAATAACAATGTAACCGGCTGCATCTCCTTCATGGTATTCTGCGGTAAAATAAAAATTTCCAGATGTAAATGAAACCGAATTTTTGTTGGATGCCGGGCATTCATCGGAAATAATAGAATCTTCACAGTTGATTGTTCAAATTTTTTCTTCTTTTTAACCCTGAACCTGTCGCCAAGTTCATTAACCATGAAGATTCCTTCGGAACCTGGTTCAGCCTGCAAAAAAAGAACTTCATTGAATTTTGTAAAATTAATAGTCCGAAACCGCTTTTTAAATTGTTTTTGTGAAGAAAGAAATATCTTTTTGATTACAATCACAAAAATTGGTAGATTTTAAGGAAGATATGCTAATTGTCAGAAACCGATCCGGCAAATGCAGTGGTATATGCCAGATAATTATCTCAGTTACTTCTGTGAAATTTGGCTCTGTCAATGAACCATAGATAATCAGGAGACCGGTTATGGATGTAGAAATGTTATCCCGAATACAATTCGCTTTCACCGTTGGATTTCACTATATATTTCCAACTCTGAGTATTGGGTTGGGAGTAATTCTGGTGATTATGGAAGGCATGTACCTGAAGACTAAGAAGAAGTTATATGAAGAAATGACACGTTTCTGGGTAAAGGTATTTGCCCTCACCTTTGCCATCGGAGTGGCAACGGGAATTGTAATGGAGTTTGAATTCGGGACCAATTGGTCTAATTATTCC
>JAFGSO010000196.1 GCA_016934605.1 Calditrichota bacterium
CTTTTTATCCTTTGCATTATTTTTTCTCCGGTCAGCAGCAAAGGAAATATTATTTTTCTGAAATTTGATAATCTGACCAATGTATTACGGCAGGTATCGGAGATCGGGATTATTTCCGTGGGGATGACGCTGGTAATCATCACCGCCGGAATAGATCTGTCTGTAGGTTCAGTATTGGCCCTCTCTGCAACCATAACCGCCTTTGGTTTGATGGACTGGCAACTGGGATTTATCATGACCATCGTGGCGGGTTTGCTGGCCGGAGCAGTTGCCGGTATTATCAACGGCGTACTGACAGCCTGGGGGCATATACAATCTTTCATTGCCACTCTGGCAATGATGACTGCGGCACGGGGATTTGCCCTTTTTATTGCCGATAACAATTCACGCAATATTGGATTCGGACCCGGAGCGGCTCCGGAGAGCTTTAAAATTTTCACCAACACTTTCCTGGGAATACCAGTACCTGTCTTCATATTTTTATTGGTTACTGTAATTTTTATGGTTGTTCTCAGAAAAATGAGACTCGGACGATACATTTATGCCATCGGAAGTAATGAAGAGGCAGCCCGTCTTGCCGGAATTCATGTGAAATGGATTCGAACAGTCGCCTTTATGATTTCTGGTTTGCTGGCAGGTCTGGCAGGAATTATACATGCCGCCCAGCTTTATCAGGGCAATCCGAATGACGGAGTTGGATTTGAACTTGATGCCATAGCGGCGGTAGTTATCGGAGGTACCAGTCTGATGGGTGGTAAGGGAACTATGGCAGGAACCTTTGCCGGAGTATTAATTATCGGACTTTTGAGCAATATCCTGGGACTTCATGGCGTGGAAAAAGATTTTCAATTGATGTTGAAAGGTGCCATCATTGTTGCGGCTGTTTTACTGCAGGAAAGAAGATGGAACATTTCCTTTCCGTTTTTGCAAAAATAATGTTGGCCCCTAAACACGTCCGGCACTTTCGTCTGGATTGTCAAAATTTATTTTGACAAACCGACAAGTCAGCCCATCCCGCAGAACAAGCTTATCAGATTCATGTATATCAAAATAAATTTTGCTATACCCGATTCAGATTACCCTCACTAATCACACCTTACTGTTGTACTGGCCACTGGTTTATCAAAATTTATTTTGACAAACCAATTTTATTCCACCCTCAGGTAAATCGGTTGAGTGATACCTCCTCCGCCGAAGACATCCACTACCTGCAGAACAATCAAGTTGTTTTCTCCATACTTCAAATGTTTTGTTATATCGGTTTCCGTTTTGGTAAGATACACTGTTTGCTCATGCTCTGTGAAACTTCCGTAAAAAGCAGCAGCTTTACCGTTAATCCACAACCGATAAGCATCATCGACACCTTCAGCAACCAGATACACTCTCCCCTTTTTCCATTCCATTGGAATCATGACGCTTTTCCGGTACCAGGCCATACCGTCATAAGAGTAACCCTGATTTTCCCACATTCTGCCTGCCTGAAGAGTGTCCCAATTGCTGACTTCTAGACCGGTACCAGCCCAGTTTAATTTCTCCCCCACCCGGTCAGGATCTGTTTTGAAATACCAGTCCTCCTGAAGCATGACAATACTATTGGTTCGAGGTACAGCAAATCTCTCGATTTCTTCAACGCTGATCGAAGTAACGGGAAAATCCCTTTCTCCGGTAGGTTTCCAGTTGTTCTGCCAGGTAATCAGTTCACCGAGCAGCCATTGTCCGGCTTCAGCACTGTGATCCAGCGAACTGGCGACAAGTAAACCCTTCCCAACCTTTGTGGCAAAAAGCTGATCATGTATCTGAATAGTCTCCCGACCGTGGATTTCAAATAGCCGGATCAAGGGATCCACCCTGGAGTGAATACCAAGTTCTTCCACCGGAATTACCTCACTTTTGGTATGAGTGAGATCGAACATTTGGAGTTTCAGCAGCCTGTCCCGATTTTCAGGCGATAGGGGACCTGCCGGTGGTACAAAAACAGCATCAGCCCAGTACATATTGCGTTCTCCTCCCAAAGCTCCCGGCCAGCGGCTGGTAAGAATGAAAACTCTACCACCATCCACCATGAATTGTACTATATTTTCAGTCAGTACTGTGGAAACAATCACTGCTTTTAGTGAAACACTATTAATTTTATCTTCTTTAATTTCAACAGCATTGGGCCATTCTGCGAAGATACCATTCAGATCTGAATACCCTCCCTGCAAAATATATACAGCGACATTCTTTTTCAGCTGAAGGCCCCACTCTTCCGTCCAGAATTTTAATTCCGGAGCCAGATGTATGATTGAATTATGATTTTTTCTGCTCGAAACCTGCTCGGCTGTGACCGGAGCTGTGGTTGCACCGCTCAACCATTCCCAATCACTGGCAGTCCAGCGAGGACGTCCGATAAAATCGTGAAGGCCACTGGGGCAGTTGGGAACATCTCTGCCCAGATATACAGTCCAGCCAGCATATCGCGGATCAGCATAGAGTAACTGTATCTGAAATTTCCGAAAAAGACGCGAATATTCATAACTCTGGGGTAAAAGATAATCGCGGATAATATCCATGTTGTCGGGCAGTAAAGGCTGATACCGTTCTCTGAGCTCCCTTTCAATTGCAATACACGATTCGAAGGCACTGGGAAACCAGTAAGGTTTCTCGGTTTTAAATTCCATTAATGATTTGGTATCCGGCCACATACTTCCCGCCATGGATTCACCAATGATGTATGGTTTTATCGGTTTTTCATCCAACCGAGAGGGAAGATCTATTAACATGTGACGTGCCCAGCGGTCGTTATTCCAATAATTGTCTTCTCCATACCAGTCAGTCAGTTTTTCATTGCTCAACCAGAACCAGGAACTGTTATCCTGTACCGGCGTATCGGTCATCTCTTTGGCTATTTCAACCAGTTCACCCATTACATTCTGGTTTTTTACTCCCGCCTCTACTGATATGGAGCGAAGAATGATAGAGGGATGATTTCGGTCCCTCCTGAAAAAGGAGGGAAAAAGCCTCCGGTATTCAGGAAGTTCTTTCTCGGTGAATTCATTGTGCCAGGTGGGATATGCCTCCCAGATGAGCATCCCTGTTTCGTCCGCCAGATCGTAAAAATAATCGGGCATATTCATCAAACAAATTGTTTCGGCATTAAATCCGAGACTTCTGTAGTATTCAAATTCTGATCTCAGAAGATCCGATGGCGGGGCAGGGCTGACGATTCCGGGATAGTAGCCCCAGTTCAGAACACTGCGTATATTCAATTTCTTTCCATTTAACAGAACGGTACTGCCCTCAATCCGTATGTCCCTGAATGCAAATGTCTGATTTACTTTTTCGATTGGCTGGTCAGGATTCTCTCCATAGAATTCTATTTCCAGCTGATATAAAACAGGATTTTCCGGACTCCAGAGTTTATATTTTTCAATCTGTCCTGAATAAAACAGGGTCGTATTGTGGAGCGGAGAAGAATCTGGTTGATGAATTGTCAGGAAGGGTTCGATATTCTCCGATGATCTATCAGATGGATATCCTCTAATATCGATTTTCGGCAATTTCCAGTTTTTCTGCCACTCTTTTTCGACCTGAATCTCAACCCGGAAATCACCATTTTTATTATTTGTTTTGACCCAGATCCCATCAGGAATCAAGGATGCCGGATGTCCGGTATAACATCTCACCTCCTGCCAGATACCACCATGATGAGGTGCAATAACGCTCAGGAATCCCTGGGTAATGTGTCCGGGAAGCTCGTCCACAAAAATGAGCAGATCATTTTTGCCCGTCCGGACGGCTATAGACGCATCAACTCGCCAGCGGGCATAGTCTCCTACGTGACCGCCAAGCCATTTCCCATTCAGCCAGATTCCAGCAGCTGTGGCAACTGCATCAAATTCGATCCAGATTTTCTGTTTGCCATCCAACCAGGAATCAGGAAAGATTACATCACGACGGTACCATCCCGCCTTGTTGTAATCTATGGAGAGTATCTGTTCCCAGGCAGACGGGACTGTTACTTGGATCCAGGTGGTAGGATCCGGCAGGAAATTCTCCGGTTGTTTACGTACAGTGGGTGGAATAACTTCTTCCGGAGCAGGACTGAATTCCGGCGGATCGAAGGAACCACTACTGGGAGAGAAATCAGATACCAGCGGTTCTGTGGGGGCAAATTGCCATTCTCCTGAAAGGGAAATTGCCTGTGGTCGTTCATAAGCATACAGATTTGGTAATAAATATGAGATCAGCAAACCTAAAATTATTCCGAAAAATAGCGTTCTTAAATAACATGATAATTGTTTCATAACTTTACTTTGCACATTTTTTGTCATTTGAAATGATCCTTTTGAGAGTGAGATGTTTGTAATTAGGATAAAAATTTTATTCTGATAGATTTATTTTCAAACGCTTCGCTTGATTTCCAGTAACTCTTTCATGAGGGGAAACAATTCCTTGCGGGTACCGGATATTCCGAACGAATCATGAACATCCTTGTACAGTTTATAAATTCTATGATAAATCTGATGTTCTTCTTTTTGCGGCAGGTATGTCTTTTCTTTTATTCGGCATACTCGTTTCTGAATATCCTGAACCGATTGAAATCCAGGATCATTTTTATAGGCAACCAGTCCTCCGAAAATAGCCGCTCCCAGCGCAACTGTTTGGGGGCTTGCGGTAACTTCCATGGGACGGTTCAGAATGTCGGCATAAATCTGCATGACCAGGGGATTTTTCTCGGCGATTCCTCCGCAATTTATCACTTTTGATATCACAATACCATGATTTTCCATTTGTTCAATGATGCGCCGTGCTCCAAAAGCAGTCGCTTCAATTAAGGTCCGGTAAATCTCATAATCCTCCGTCAGCAGAGTCTGTCCGATGATAAGCCCGGTCAGATTTGGATCAGTTAAAATATTGCGGTTTCCATTGTTCCAGTCCAGAGCCAGCAATCCGGTCTGTCCTGCAGATAACTTTGATGCTTTATTGCTCAAAACCGTGTGATATTCTTCGCCTTTCTGCAAAACTCGGCTGACCCACCAGTGAAAGATATCGCCGACAGCTGATTGCCCGGCTTCAATTCCGATATACCCCGGAAGTACAGAACCCTCCACAATACCGGCCACGCCGGGAATATCCTGTAAATTTTTCCTGTCAGGATACACCATGATATCACAGGTGGATGTTCCCATGATTTTAACCAGTATATTTTCGCCGACACCGGCACCTACCGCACCCAGATGGGCATCCAGTGCGCCAACTGCTACTGGAATGCCGGCCTTTAAGCCAAGTTTATCCGACCATTCTCCATCCAGCATACCGGCAGTTTGGTCACTGGTATGAGCTGTGGAATAAAGACGCATTCTCATATCCGCCATTTCCGGTGCCAGCCGTCCCAGAAAATCTTCATCCGGAAGTCCTCCCCATTGCTGATTATACATAGCTTTATGTCCGGCCGCA
>JAFGSO010000197.1 GCA_016934605.1 Calditrichota bacterium
ATCGGATACATGTCAGAAGGAGGCGTTTCCGAAAAAGCCGGATTGCAAATAGGTGATCAAATTCTGGAGATAAAAGGACAACCCGTTAATTCCTGGAATGAGATTCGTGACAGATATTTTTCCAACCTGGGAAATCAGATCGTCATGACCGTTCGACGAGATAATACTGAAAAAGAAATTGTATTTGGCAGTGACATTCTCCAGAAGGAGAACGCCCAACAGCTTGACCTTTCCCCTCGTCTGCCTGCTACGGTTGGTGACGTTGTCTCCGGTGCCCCTGCGAGTGATGCAGGTCTTCAGCGAGGAGACCAGATTCTCAGCATCAACGACACTGAGATAAACAGCTGGGGAGAAATGACCGATATTATTGAAGGGAATCCCAATAAACCACTGGAATTCAAAATTTCCCGAAACGGCGAAATTCTAATCAAAGAAGTTACCCCCGAACCCACCGGGCAACTGAGTGAGGACAAAACCGAAAAGATTGTCGGAAAAATCGGAATTGGGTTTTATTATGAAAGAAAAGATCTCTCTTTCTTCCCTGCTCTGGCAGAAGGTTTCAGCAAAACAATCTTCATTAGCGAAATCAGTGTGAAAGGTCTCTGGTGGCTGGTGACTGGTAAAACCTCTGCCAAGGAAATGCTGGGTGGTCCGATTATGATCACCAAAATGGCCGGTGATTTTGCAAAGAGTGGTTTCTCGAGCCTGATGGAGCTGATTGCTAATCTCAGTATCATGCTGGCACTTATCAACATCCTTCCCGTTCCGGCACTGGACGGCGGACATATAGCTATTGTGATTATTGAAGAGATCCGGAGAAAGCCGCTAACCACAAGAACCAAACTGAAAATTCAGCAGATCGGAATGGCCATCCTCCTGGTTCTGATCGTTTTTGTGATGTACAACGATATCATGAGACTTCTGTAAAAACAAGTGATAGGATGTAAGTTATAAGGTATAAGGCGTGGAAAACAAGACAACAAGCCTGTCAGGCCGAAGGACAGGATACAAGAAAGCAAGAAGGATAGTACAAAGTACAAAATATTAAGAATGCAAGGAGGCAGAGAATTTGTCCCGAAGGGACGATTGACTTTAGCAAGCGACTTTAGTCGTTGGAATCAGGAGTCCCGCCTCCCTGTCAACCTCCGGTTGCTAGAAGTAAATTCCAATTACCAAACACCAAATCAGCCGGAAGGCGGATCCGCCTATATCGGCGTGATAACAATTAAATTCCAATTTCCAAGCACCAAATCCCAAATAAATTCAAATTATTAATTCAAAATTAAAAACCATTCATCCAGTATTCCCGACTCCCTGTCAACCTCCGGTTGCCCCGTCGGGACTAAACCTTCCCAGGTTTAACCAGTAACAATTTTTATCTTTCGGTTGAAAGAAAAACAGTGAAAAATTAAATTACCTGCCACAATTTTTTTAAAATTACAGTATTTATCGTTAAATAAGGAGACAAGAATGCCTGCCATTACCCAACAGATCGCTGATTTTTCGGTTAAGCTTAGATATGAAGACCTTCCAGATGAAGTGGTATTTCAGGTTAAAAGATTTCTACTTGATTCCATCGGATGTGCTTTCGGTGGTTGGGACACCGAAGATGTCCAGATCCAGATGGATCTTCATCGTAATATGGCCGGAAAAGAAGAAGCCATTGTGATGGTAGGTGGAACCCGCATGCCCATGAACCATGCGGCGTTGATGAACAGTTTGCTGATCAGGGCGCTGGATTATAACGATATCTACTGGGAAGAGGATCCGTCCCATCCCAGCGATATAATTCCCGCTGCTCTTTCTCCGGCAGATGCCCTTTCCCGTAGCGGAAGGGATGTCATCACCGCCATTGCGCTGGCCTATGAATTCGAGCAGCGGATGTGCGAATTTGCCCATCCCGGCATTCGTGAACGAAAGTGGCATCATGCAACCCTTACCGGCTTTGTATCACCAATTGTTGCCGGCAAAATTTTGGATTTAACGGTCGATCAGATGGTTCAGGCCATCGGCATTTCCGGGAGTCATTGCTGTACATTGGGAGCCGTTACCGCCGGGAAATTAACCAATATGAAAAACACCGTCGATCCCATGGCTGTGCAATCCGGAGTACTGGCGGCCCAGCTGGCTAAAGCCGGATACAGCGGACCGGAGCACGTCATAGACGGAAAAGAGGGACTGGTGGACACTTTTGGGCCGGAGTTTGAACTGGAGCTTATGACACGGGACCTGGGAAAAGACTGGCGCATTCTCAGGTGCAGCATGAAGGCCTTTGCCGCAGAAGCCCTGACCCACTCCCCCATTACAGCGGTGCTGAAGATAGTGCGGGATAACCAGCTTAAACCCGAAGATATTGCAGAAATCAGGGTAAAAACAGTAGCCCGGGCTGCAGATATTCTGTCAGATCCCTCCAAATACAAACCAACCAGTAAAGAAACCGCAGACCACAGCCTTCCGTATTGTCTGGCAGCTGCTGTTGTTGACGATATGGTGACACCTGCACAGTTCAAGGATGAAAAACTAAAAGATCCCCGGATCTGGAGTCTGCTCCCTAAAATTAAAGTTGAAGCAGAACCTGAATTCGAGAAACTTTTCCCCCGGCTTAAGGCTACTGAGGTAAGCATTACCACCACCCGGAATAACAAACATACTGTCCGGGTGGATTATCCCAAAGGAGATTATCGTGATCCGATGACCGAGGAGGAACTTCTGGATAAGTTCGACAGCATGGTGCTGGACAAAACGGGTCAGAAGAAGCGGGATGAAATGGTGGACCGCACTATGAATCTGGAGAAGGAAAAGGATATCTGTGAATTTATGCAGAAAATGACAAAATAATCCGGATTCGGCTTAACGGTCAGAGGATCATTTGTTGCATATAGCTGTCGATGCGCCGGATAAGAGCGTCTATCCTGCTCTGGTAAGAGCTTTCATAAACAGGCAAATTCCGAAGATTAATCGCATCTATAAAAAAATTTTTTAGTTGGGCAAGCAACCTGTCTTTTTCCCCAAGTGACTGTCCCTGATAAGTCCAGGAACGCACCTGAGGCATTATATTTTTCAACTCC
>JAFGSO010000013.1 GCA_016934605.1 Calditrichota bacterium
GCTTTTTGAATATTTTATTTTATTTAAGTTCCTAAATTTGATAATATATAGCCGGATAAAAAACTTTTAGTCGTACTGATTTTATGTTCAAATGTGGCAGAAATGAGTGAAAAAGACAATAACAAAAAAAATTGAAATTTTTGGTAAACGAATTCTAAAATCGTTTCTGAAAACATTTTCAAGAAAACGGAACAAGACTGTTCAGGGCGTTGGAGAATTCAATAAAATTCTAGTCTTCCGTCTTGATGAACGCATCGGAAACGGGCTGCTGTTACTTCCCCTGCTCTCAGCAATTCGGCACAGCCTGCCCGATGCGGAACTGCACCTGGTATTACATCATCCGGTAGCGGAAACTATTAGAAAGTACAGTATCGGTCTGATAGACCGATTCTGGCCGTATTATCAAAAAAAAATGTTAAGAAACCCGGTATTATTTATAAAGTGGTTCTATGCGCTGCGCGGCGAAAAGTACAATCTGATTTTAAGTAGTCATAATCCTGATAATTTTTCATTATCACAGGCGATTCTGGGAAAATGGTGTGCTCCCGATATTCTGGCCGGGTTTCGCTGGAAAGACAGCCAGGATTTTTATGATGTTACCATACCCTCTTCGCCGGAAAAACATTATGCCGAATCTCAGCTGGATCTCTGGCGGTATTTTGCCGGAGATATTCCGGTTAAATGGCATTTTCTTAAGGTTCCTGGAGAAAAGATCGGTTCGCTTTACCAGGATCTGCAACTGGAGAATAAACGTCATGGTCTGCTTTTCTGGCTCGGCGCAACAGGCAGCAAGTATCTTCCCGCATCGCTAATATCATTTCTGTATGACCAGTTAGTCCGGTATTTTGGCCAAAATGTATTGCTGGCGTTGGGACCTTCAGATCGATTTTTGATCAATTCTCTGCCTTCAGAAATGAAGAAAAACCTGATTGTATGGAATCGGCCGCTTTGTGAAACGGCAGTGCTCTTTGCCGGTCAGAAGGTTTTTATTTCCGCCGATACCGGACCGGCTCATCTGGCAGCTGCCCTGGGACTTCCGATGCTTACCTTTTTTATCAATAGCAGCAATGCACAATATGGTTATCATGATGGAATTTCGCGGTTCAGCATTGAATATCAGGACATGTCAGGAAGTCATGATGAAATTATTCATTATTTAAAAAGGCTGAAAAAATTTGCCGATGAATATTAAACCTGATTCTATCAGGAAAATTTTGGTTATACAATTGCGGGCCATCGGAGACGTGATTCTTACAACTCCGGTTTTCTCTGTCTTGAAAAGAAATTTTCCAACAGCCAACATTCATTTTCTCACCGGACAAGGTATGCATGAACTGGTAGAAGGTCTACCAGAAATTGGTGCATTATTTACTCTCCCGGAATCCGGTAATCTGCTGCAGAATCTTCAATTTTATTTTAATATCCGAAAACAGAATTACGACCTGGTGATCGATTACCAGTGTACGCCCGGAACTGCCTTCATCACCTGGTTAAGTGGGGCCGCTTTTCGAATTGGCTGGAAAATGGAAAGACGGCAATGGGCTTACAATCTGTATTCTGATGCTAACATTGAAAGAGTGTATGTATCCTATCAGAAATGCAGAGCCCTCAAACTTATAGGGGTTCATGAAGAAAGCCGGATGCTGCGGGTGAAAATTGCTGAAAATCAATACCCGATTGTGGATAATTTTTTCCGGGAACATAATATCTCCCGGGAAAACCTGCTGGTGAACATTACACCGAAGGGAAAAAGACCGGCCCGGCAATGGTTCCCTGAAAAAATCGCTGAACTGGCTGATTTTCTGATTGATAATTATAATGCAGTGGTATTTTATAACAGAGCACCCGGCGAAGAAAAATATGCTTCTGAAGTAGCCGCTCTGAGTAAAAATTTAATTCATATACTACCGCTATGGCCTCTATCAACTTTCGCCGCATTTCTGGATTGTATTGATCTCCATATTTCATATGACAACGGGCCTAAGCACCTGGCTATGGCCGTTGGGACTCCCACAATCAGCCTGTTCGCTACAGATTTTCCCGATCTCTGGAATCCCATGGACAAACCTGATCATCCATTTATTTTGGCTCCCGTCCCCTGTCGCTTCTGCCGCCTGAAAAAGTGCCCCATTATGATTTGCATGAAAAAGGTGGATGTTTCTGATGTGGTGGCGAAAATCCAAGAAATACCGAAGATTCAGTCAAAAATATCCTGATATAATTCCCGGACTTTATTAAAAATTTTCTCTCATGAAATAGAACCTGAAATTCTGTATATTCTTTATTCAGTTTTAAAAATTTCCGAAGATAACAAATTTTTTAGGTATGAGCGAATTAGATAAAATCATCAGGGGACTGAAATCGGGAAGCGTCCGTATGCTTGGCCGGGCCATCACCCTGGTGGAAAATGATGATCCAAGATCACAGACGATTTTGGAAAACATTTTTCGGGTAACCAGACCGGGATACCGAATTGGTGTCACCGGACCTCCCGGTGCTGGAAAAAGTACTCTGGTTTCTCGTCTTGCCCGAAAATTTCGCGAAACAGGAAATAAAATAGGAATAATTGCGGTAGATCCAACCAGCCCTTTCAGTGGAGGTGCCGTCCTGGGAGATAGAATTCGCATGAATGAACTATCAACCGATCCGGGTATTTTTATCAGGAGTATGGCTACCCGCGGAAGCCTGGGAGGACTTTCCAGGGCTGCTCAGGATGTTTCTGAATTAATGGCGGCAATGGGGATGGACATAATCATATTCGAGACGGTGGGAGTTGGACAGGGAGAGCTGGATGTGGCAAGAGCCAGTGACTCCACCGTGGTTGTGCTGGTACCTGAATCCGGTGATAGTATCCAGGCCATGAAGGCTGGATTAATGGAGATTGCAGACATTTTTGTTATCAACAAGGCCGATCGGGATGGTGCCGAAAAGATGAAAATAGAACTTGAAATGATGCTGCATTTACGAACACCCCGGGACAATTGGACACCGCCTATTCTTAAAACCGTCGCCAACGACGGCCAGGGTATTCATGAATTATATGATGTCATTAACCATCATGCCGGACATCTTAAGAGCAGGGGAATACTTGATACCAAACGAAGTGAAAGAATGCTGGAAAAGATCAGAACTCTTGTGGCTGAAAATTTACAGGAAAAATTCTGGAATCAAACCCGGGAAGTGTATCTGCAGAAAAAACTGGATGATTTGATGACTCGTAAAATATCTCCCGTCAGAATAGTGCAAGATCTGGTGGAGATGTAAAATAGTTGTGTCAATCTGCAAATTTTTGGTAAGATTTGTAAATCACTCTTCACCTAAAATGTCGGCCTTTAATGCAATCAGCTGTTAATTGCCTAGCTATTCTCCTGAAATCGGGTTCTAAAAATGTATTTTCATGTACTGTTCCAGGGATTTCCGGTGGTTTTACCATCGTACAGCATACATTCTCAGTATCAGCTCAAATTATTTATTATCCATAGATTTATGCTAAAAAATAAACAACAAAAACATTAGATTTTGAGGGTTATTTCTTTTATATTTCAATTTGATTGTACAGGGAATATTCAAATGGGGTCGAAGATTTCAAAAAAAAAGCAAATGTTTTCGCTTCTGAATTACAAGTTTGCTAATATGTGGGAAGAATCAGTTTCTACTGGAACTGAGAGCCACCCTGAGAAAATTGAAAATTTTTCTTCTACCTATCCCTCCCATTTATTAAATAAAGTCTATAATTTTTATAAAAGTATCATTCAAAATCTGAACAGTGGATTAATAGCGATTGATCTTAATGGTGAGATTAATTTTGTTAATCAGAGTGGCGTTTCAATGCTTGGTTATGAGCGCGAAGAACTGCTGGGGAAAAATATCAGTGAAGTTTTTGCCGATGATGTAGAATCTCAGAAAATAAAAAGAGCGATTTTTCTTCCGCAAAAGCGTTTTAACGATCGTGAAGTCAATTTTTATCATAAAGAAGGTACTTTGAAGGTTGTCGGGCTCAGTTCATCCCAGATTCATGATGAAAATAACAATTTTGATGGAATCATACTTTTGTTTCGGGATCTCACTGAGGTCCGACATCTTAAAATTCAGCTGGAAAGAATGGAACGTCTGGCCCTGCTCGGTGAATTGTCTGCCGGAATTGCCCATGAAATACGAAATCCTCTGGCCGGTATCCGTGCTGCCGCTCAGTTGCTGGAAGAAAGCGACGGGAAAGCAGATTTTCAGAAACAGGTGGTTGAACGCATCATCAGGGAAGTGGACAAAGCAAATAAACTGCTCAAGGAATTTTTCAAATTTGCCAAGCCAGGTAAGCCAAATCTGAAATTTCATGATATTGAGTTGCTGGTGGATGGCGTTCACCTGCTATTGTCACCACAGATGCGTCAAAAAAATATTGAATTTATCACCGATTTTGGCGATGATATCCCACAGGTCTATGTGGATGATACCCAGATGGAACAGGTATTTGTGAACTTATTTCTGAATGCAATAGATGCCATGAAGAACAGCGGCAAGCTTTCGATAAAAACATATAAGAAAAAAATGAATATACTGACTTCAAAAAAAGAACAGTTTGAGATAGATAATAATCAACTGAACTATGTTTTTATTGAGGTAAGTGATTCAGGATGCGGTATTTCCGAGCAGAATATCGATAAAATTTTTAATCCCTTTTTTACGACGAAACCAAGCGGACTGGGGCTGGGTCTTTCCATCTGCAGTCGTCTGGTCAGTGAGAATGGCGGAAATATTGATATCGATAGTGTCGTCGGGAAGGGAACTACTGTTACCCTTGCCTTGCCAGCTTTCGTCCACCCTTAATTCTATATTTTTTTGGTTCGGAGTATGCAGATGAATGATATAAAGAGGCTTCTGATAGTTGATGATGAAGAGGCATTAACATTCAGTCTTTATCAGACATTTATTAATGTTCCACTTGAGTGCGAGGTGATTACCGCTTCCAGTGGTGAAGAAGCTCTGTCCCGGCTTGAAGAAAAACAATTTGACCTGGTTATTACTGATATCAGTATGCCGGGAATAAATGGGCTTGATCTATTATCTATGATAAAAGCACGAAATTCTGCTTCAAAAGTTATTGTGATTACTGCATATGGCTCAGATGAAAATCGTGAACAGGCCTATAAACGCGGGGCAGAAAATTATATCGAAAA
>JAFGSO010000198.1 GCA_016934605.1 Calditrichota bacterium
ATTCAAAGGGATCCGGTAACCCGCCTATTCAGTTTTGATGTAAACACCGCTATGGCGGTCCCCAATGGACCGGCAAGCGGATTTCAAAATCCCACTCTGGCAGATAATTCAGACAATCTGGTAACCAGGGAAAGCGGGAATGCCACCGGTAAGGTTTGGATTGAATTTCTTAATCCATTTGAAGTGGAAGAAGGTAAGGAATATGATGTTCTCTTTGAGGAGGTGCAGATTGATTCAAATACTACCGCAACCGGATTTTCAGTGATAGATCTGGAACCGGTGACGGTTACCTTTTCACCAAGAGATACGGCTTATGTCAGTCTGCTGAGTGGACAGCACATTCGGGAAGGGACTGAGACTATCCGAAACAGTGCTGGTTCCGAAATAGATACAAGTTTATATAAAATGGATTATTTTAATGCCCGAATCCGGGCAACATCCCTGGGTGATTTAAACAATTCTGAGACCTATACTGCTACGTTCCTGATTGAACCGGTTGCCTCGAGTACTTCTATCAACGGAGAGGATGATAACAGCGTATTCGACGGAATGAGAATTTTTGTCCAGAATGAAGAAACCGCTCTCAGTCCTCTCAGCATAAACGGAGGTAAGAGTGGCTTTAAGGTGATAGAAACCAACACAAATTTTTCAGATGATTACACTACTATTAGCCTGGCGCAGGTCGGTACTTTTGCTCCCTATCCCAGCGATTTTGAGTTTCGTTTTACCGATTATGATACGACTCAAGACGGCAGCTTGATCAGTCCCGCTGATTCCGCCATTAAACTGAATCCTAACCTTCCCGGAATTAAAACACCGTTCAAGATAATTGACACCGAAACCGGAGAACGGGTCAATTTTTTCATCAGTGAGGTGAGCGGGCTTCGTAATTATCGTTGGGACTGGCAGGAAACGATAGTCATGATCAAGCCGGGTGCTCAATTACCGACAGAGACAACCTACCAGGTCAAATTCAGTCCCCCGGTTGACACCTTGACCTCAGCGACTGGTGAAGACAGCGTGGTGGTGAGAGATCCGATTTATCCAGGTGTTGGTGATGTATTTCTCCTTTTTTCAGAAAAACCGTTTGATCCGGGTGATGAGTATGTTTTTGAAACTAAGGCGGCAATTTTCGACGATCGTCAGGCAAAAAATGCACTTGATGAAATTTATGTTGTTCCGAATCCCTATATAGCGTACAGCAGTTCAGAAATTGCCGGACCCAGAACAGGCGACCGCGACGATCGCCGGCTGGAATTCCGCAATCTTCCCAGACAGTGTACCATCCGGATTTATACCATTGCCGGAGAACTGGTGGACACTATCGTTAAAAACGATGTTTTAAATTATGCCCTATGGGATATGTTGACGTTTGAATCCCAGGAACTTGCTTATGGAGTATATTTCTACCATATAGATGCTCCCGGTGTCGGTACGAAAATAGGACGATTTGCGGTGATAAAATAGAATAGAGTCAGGCGATTGTCGAAATTTATAATAGACAAGAAAAAGGATAGAAGATTATAAAAGAGAGATCAGCATGAAAAGAACAGGTCATTTTTCAATTATCATATTTTT
This sequence comes from Calditrichota bacterium, assembly GCA_016934605.1. GTDB lineage: Bacteria > Calditrichota > Calditrichia > RBG-13-44-9 > RBG-13-44-9 > RQOF01. The sequence goes on from JAFGSO010000198.1 coordinate 1,579, forward strand.
ATCGTTGTTGGTTTTTAATTCCGGTTTTACACAGCAAAGTTCTCAGGAAGTGTCTTCTATCAATCGGGTGGGCACAACCGCTGCCACATTTTTGAAAATTGCTGCCGGTGCACGACCCATTGGAATGGGCGGTGCCTATACAGCTCTGGCTACGGATGTAATGGCAGTTTACTGGAATCCTGCCGGGCTTTCCCGCATTATCGGGCAGGGTGAAGCATTTTTCAATCATGCGGAATGGCTGGCGGAAACCGATTATGATGTGGCAGCTTTTTCACTCAATATTGGTAAATTCGGAGCAGTAGCACTTCATGTGATCTCCTTCCGCACACCGGAAGAAATCGTCAGAACAATTGATTCCCCGGAAGGAACAGGTCAGAAATGGGATGCTAATATGATTTCTCTTGGTGCCAGTTATGCGATCAATCTGACCGATCGCTTTTCAATTGGTTTTACCGGAAAATTTATTCAGGAAACTATTTTTAATGTGTCGGCCAAAGGAGGAGCTGTGGACATGGGTATACTATATCAGACGCCTCTGAAAGGTTTGACCCTGGGAGCATCAATCACCAATTTTGGTTCGAAAATGAGACTGGACGGACGGGATCTGTATTTTAATCACGATCCGCTATCAGAACCGGGGGCAGTGAGTGAAGTGCCCGGAGAATACCGTATGGAGAAACATAATCTGCCGCTGAACCTGAGATTCGGATTGGCTTATAAAGCGATTACCACCGAGGACATTCAGTTGCTGGCGGTAATAGATGGTTCACAACCCAATGATAATTCTGAACATATCAATAGCGGAATGGAACTTGGTATACGCAATATTCTGTTTCTGCGCACCGGCTATAAGTCACTTTTTCTGGAAGACAGTGAACAGGGCTTGACATTCGGTGCCGGTCTTAAGTATAATATAGTAGGTACCAGTTTGAAATTCGATTTCGGATGGGCGGATTACGGACGCCTGGAAAATGTGCAGTTTGTGACTTTTTCATTACGTTACTAAATAATCAGGATAATTTCCATGTAAAAGAAAAGCATGAAAGGAGGTGAAAAGGCAGGAATATTGATTTGAGAAGTTTTGTTTTTTCATTTTTGTAGTTTTCTTCATTA
>JAFGSO010000199.1 GCA_016934605.1 Calditrichota bacterium
CAGTCAGCCGAAAGGCAGATCCGACCTTCGGCGTGACCTACCGGCTGACACGAAGGCACAAAGATATAAAAATAAATGAGTTAAAAAGGATTTATGATTGTAAATATTTCATTTGCCGATTTATTTTTGTCCTGCTTTACTCTTAGTGTCTTCGAGCCTTGGTGGTCCCGGACTACCGGGATGAATTGAGGAGGTTAAATACTATCAAAAATAATAAGATTCCACAGAAGAATTCCTGAGTCCAAATATAACAGATATTCACTATTACATTATTTATAAATTGTATGAAACCAGGAGGACTAAACGATGAAAAAAATTCTGATAACCGTTTATTTTTCAGTTATCCTGGCTGTCGTCAGTTGTACGGATTTGACAAAAACGTATGACGAACCCACAATTGATACGGGCCAACTTCTGGGAATCGTCAGAGAGACCGTGACAAATCGTCCGTTAGCGGGGGTAACCGTTCATATCGATAATTCAGTTCATCTCACAGCAGAAACGGATTTATCAGGTTATTTTTTTATACCGGATTTAATCCCGAACACCTATTCCGTATGCGGAACCAAAGATGGATACGTCCAGGCCAGCCTGACTGTTGACATCGACCCGAACAGGACCAGTGTGGTTGAGTTATATCTGGTCAGGATCGATACAAATTTAACCGGTACTATTGTGTGGAGGCGGCAGCAAAGTCCCATTCATATCAACCAACCTTTTACTGTAGGAGCGAGTGACACTCTGCTAATCGAACCCGGTGTTATGGTTTATTTTGAAAATAAAATCCCTCTTATCATCAGAGGAACACTTCTTTCAATGGGAATGCCGGAAGACAGTGTTTTTCTGACATCGGACGATCCCAATGGTTACTGGGGTGGAATTCGTTTTCTGAACAATCAGACCACCAGTATCCTGAATTATACTTCAGTAACCCGCGGTCTCGAACAGATACTTCTGATCGAAAATTCTTCACCCTATATTTTCAGATGTAACCTGAACCATTCCTATACAATGTGTGAGACGGGTGGAATGGCGGTTTTTTGTAAAGGGTCATCCAGCCCCATTATTCACAACTGCTACATTACAGGATTTTCCAATTTTAAAGCATGCGGTGTGAATTGTGAAACGCCGGCCAATCCACTTCTTTTATGTAATAATATTATCGGGCATCGGTCCGCATTGGACACCTGTGTATGTGGGGGTGGTTTTCTGGACGGAAATTATCTGGCTGTCAATATATGGACCGGGGATGGAATTATTCGTGTTTCTGATACATCCCTGGGTGATCCGGTAGATGAAACGGGTGATGGACTATGCACTACCAGTTCTAGCGATACTCTGGGTTTATTTTCCAATGTGGATGGAGTTACCAGGCCCAAAAGCAGGCCAAATTGAAATAAAAATTTTGACCTTTTTTAAAAGCCCCTAGATAAAGAGTTATTAGAAAGGATAACAGATATAGAATACTTCGGGTATAAGGATATAGGGATATAAGGTATAAAGGAATAGAGGATATCATATAGCTGTGTGAATTAGAGCACTGATAGATCCATGTAAAAAGATAACAGAAAATTCGGGTGAAGCAGGAATAACGAAATGTTTACCTCATTGTCTTCCGTCAAACCTTGCGCTCCTCTGTGTTCCTTTAAAAATTCCCATGCTGTTATCCTATCTGAAAAAAGTGACCCGGAGTGTAGGGAGAATAATTTTCCTGTTTTTAAATTATCAGGATCTGTTTTTTTACTATTTGTCGCTCTGACTTTATTTCAGTAGCTGTGGACAAATTTCCCTTTTCCCTTTTCCCTTTTCCCTCTATACTTCTATCCCTTTATACCCCTATACCCCTATACCTCTATACCATATACCTTATTCCCCCGCATCTACATTCGGTTATCCCGTCAAAACTCAAGTGCAAGATCCTCAGACTGCCTGTACGACTCTTCGGAAGTGAAATCCGTAGATGGCCATGGTTACGGCCATGGGAAATTTCCGGGGATATCTGAATAGACTCATTAAAATGAGTTTCCAGTAGTATCTTTTCCCTTTTTCGCGAACTCCCAGAATCCAGAATGATTTCAGCAGTGCTTTTACATCCTGAAAACGAATCCGGGAAGCACCGTTTATATGTGGCTGATATTCATTCAGAAAACTTTTCACCCTCTCATAATATTCCTTCTGGGAGTAAATTGTATCCAGAACGCTTTTATAACCGGCAATCAGTTTCTGATAATTCATTCTGGGAATGAAATTAATAGACCCATCCATATTATCTCCGGCGAATCCCTCCAGCAACCGGTTTTCCTGCTTGAGTCTTTTAAAAAGCTTTGTACCGGCAGGTGCATTTAACAGTCCTACCATGGCAGTCACAATTCCGCTGTTCCGGATGAAATTGATCTGACGTTCAAAAATATCTGCGGGATCACTGTCGAATCCGATAATGAATCCGGCGGATACCCGTATCCCGGACTTATGAAGTTTTCTGACAGCAGACAGCATGTCCACCTTCAGATTCTGTTTTTTACCGCATTCATTCAAACTGTCAATGTTTGGTGTTTCAATTCCGATAAAGGCATGTTCGAAACCGGCCTTTACCATCAGATCGATCAATACATCATCCTCTGCCAGGTTTATGGTAGCTTCCGTGCCGAATGTAAATGGATGATGGTGTTCACTACCCCACCTGATGAGTGCCGGAAGAAGATCGTTTTTGAGTTTATTTCTGTTTCCGATAAAATTGTCATCCACGATAAGGATACTGCCCCTCCAGCCACTGTCCAGCAAACCATCCAGTTCTGCCAGAAACTGTGCTGTACTTTTTGTGCGCGGTCGGCGCCCGTTCAGCAAAACAATACTGCAGAACTCACAATCGTAAGGACAACCGCGGGAATACTGAATGCTCATGGCAGCGTATTTATTCTGTTCCAGTAAATCCCACCTCGGTAGTGGTGTGAGGGAAAGGTCTGGAAATGTATCAGATGTATATATATGTTCAGGATGTCCTTTCTCCAGATCATTCAGAAACATAGGAAGTGTTATTTCTGCTTCATTGAGTACAAAATGATCCACTCCCAGAAATTCACGGTAGTCGGTCGTGACCATGGGTCCTCCGGCAACCACGGGTGTCGCCAGTTCATTACATCTCTTTACCACCTGTCTGAAGGAATTTTTATGAATGCTCATTCCGCTGACAAAGACATAATCTGCCCACCGGATCTGTTCATCCGTCAGTGGTGAAACATTCGTGTCCACCAACCTTAAATCCCAGTTCGCGGGAAGCATCGCTGCAATGGTAATCAGACCGAGCGGGGGTTCAGTGGCCTTTTTGGAGATAAATTTAATGGCATTATGAAACGACCAGAAGGTGGTGGGCGTCCTGGGATAAACCAGTAAAATTTTCATTTAAAATCCATGCTGTTTATAAGTTCTGTAAGTTTTTTTTCTTCAAAACCTGCTCAATGTAATTGCATCAAATATTTCTACTTATATTATAATCAAAATTTTATGATGTGTGTGTAAAAGTACTGTAAAAATTCAATCGAATGTTTTTTTTCGCACTGGAGTAATGTTTTATTTTGTATCATTGCTGTCCAATATAAAATAATTTTCATCATAAAAATGAGGCAGGATAGGGCTTTTTAGACACGTTTTTGATGTTTTTTAAACCAGGTCTGATTTATATGTCAAAAATGCTGTCCAAAACATTTCCAAAAAC
>JAFGSO010000200.1 GCA_016934605.1 Calditrichota bacterium
CAGTCAGCCGAAAGGCAGATCCGACCTTCGGCGTGACCTACCGGCTGACACGAAGGCACAAAGATATAAAAATAAATGAGTTAAAAAAGATTTGTGATTTTAAATATTTCATTTCCCGATTTATTTTTGTCCTGCTTTATTCTGAGTGTCTTCGAACCTTGGTGGTAAAATTGGTGACTTAAGCAGGCTAATTTTTAAATAGAAATTGACATAAAAGTTATGATTCTTTATATTTAAGACAGTGTAGTCTTAATTTGGATAATAAAAAATGATACTATCAAAAACCTGCGACTACGGACTTCGGGCGGCATTATATATCGCTACTCACGAGAGAGAACATTTTGTTTCTATCCGCCGGATTTCTGAAAAATTACAGATTTCTTTTCATTTTCTGACAAAAATTCTTCAGATTCTGACTGAAAAAGGGATTATGATCTCTTTCAGGGGTCCCAATGGCGGAGTAAAACTGGCACGTAAAGCCGAGGAAATCACTCTGCTTGACATCATTTTGGCAATTGACGGACCAGGCTTGTTTACAGATTGTGCTCTTGGACTTGAAAAATGCTGGGAGGGACATCCTTGTCCATTACACCAGGAATGGAAACAGATCCGGACAGATCTGAAGAATATCTTCCAAAGTAAAACGCTGGCAGATCTGGCTTTTCGCATAAAGTCAGATACCTTCCGGATCTCTGATCTGGCAGTTACTACTTAATGATCAGCATAATAACACAACTAATCCACAAACTTATTAAACAAGAAATAAATTGAAACACATTAAAGATAAAAGAGTCATAAGTATTTTAAAAAATATTGGTGCATTGATTTCTTTTAACACAAAAAAGAGCATTTCACCGGAAATTTCAGATGGCGTACTGATTTATCGGCGACTTACACAAATTATTTTCCTCATCTTAGTATTGTGGATTGGTCTTGAATTTATAATTTTTGTGCATCAGCTTGAGCGCGGGGCTACCCCATCGATACAACGTCCGCTCGGCGTAGAAGCATTTCTACCCATTTCCGCGTTGATAAGTCTCAGACACTGGATACTAAGTGGAGTTCTTAATACTATACATCCTTCAGCCGTAATCATCTTACTGAGCATTATTCTTCTTTCAATCATACTGAAGAAGGGATTCTGCAGCTGGGTTTGTCCGGTTGGCTTTTTTTAGAAATATTGCAAAAGTTGCATATTAAAATATTTGACAGACAATTGAAATTATATCGCTGGTTGGATTACCCTTTCCGATCCATAAAATATCTTTTACTTATGTTTTTTATTTATGCTGTTTTCTGGCAAATGACACCGGGAGATCTGGAGTTGTTCATTTATAGCCCATATAACCGGATAGCAGATATAAAAATGCTCAAATTTTTCTCGGAAATGTCTTCCCTGACGTTCTGGGTTCTGGTATTACTGATTCTGTTTTCAGTTCTGATTCCTTTTTTCTGGTGCCGTTATCTATGCCCATATGGAGCATTGCTGGGAGCTTTAAGCTGGTTAAGTCCTTTCAAGATCCGCCGTAATGAAAAATCTTGTATCGATTGTATGAAATGCAGCAAAGTATGTCCTGCAGGAATCCATGTACATCAGAAAAATACAATATGGTCTGATGAATGCCATGCCTGTCTGAATTGTGTTCACGTCTGCCCGGTTAAGGACACCCTGTTTTTATCAGAACGTTTCCGCAAACTGAAACTGACCGGAAAAAGCTATGCATTGGCAGTTATCATTATTTTTTTAGCCGGATCATTCCTGGCAAGACAATTCGGTTACTGGCATAATTCTATTTCTCATGAAGAATACCTTTATCATATCCGGCATCTGGAAGAGCCTGCTTATCAACATAATCAGGGGGAAGTCCCAGATTATGATCCGGAAATATGGAAGAATAACCTTAATGAAGCTCAAAATAAAAAAGAGATATCTCCATGAAAAACGAAGTAAGCTGAAGGGACCTATTTCATGCTACATCGTAGTAACAAAATACAGGGAAAAAACAAATGAGTGAATTAATTAACAATAACCCTAAACGGAAAGAACTACTAAAGCACCTGATCTTACAACTTCATGAAGGAAAATCCCCCTCTGCTATGAAAAAGCAACTGATCCGATTATTGGGTAAAGTACCTTATGCCATGGTAGTGGAAACTGAGCAGGAATTAATATCAGAAGGACTTCCCGTAGAGGAAGTATTAAAATTATGTGACATTCATGGCGAAGCCCTTAAAGGTGCAGTTGATCTGACCGAAGCACAGAAAGCTCCGGAAGGGCATCCAGTTCATACCTTTAAGGAGGAAAATAAATTTTTAGCCCAAGAAATCCAAGAAATCAAAAACATCTTTGAGCAGATTCATGCCAGGGGGAAAAACGAAGATGTTACCGATATGTGGTTACCGATGAGAGAACATTTCAGGAAACTCTCAGAAGTGGACAGGCATTACCGGCGGAAAGAGAACCTGCTCTTTCCTTATTTGGAAAAATATCAAATTACCGGTCCACCCAAAGTCATGTGGGGTAAAGATGATGAAATCCGGCAACATCTTAAAGGAGCGACTGAGACGCTTGATGCTGTAACCAATATTTCTGCAGAAGAAGCGCAAACTGCCTGGGAATGGGTTTTAAAACCCGCGGTTTTCGGTATCGAAGAAATGATTTACAAGGAAGAAGAAATTTTATTTCCGATGTGCATGGATACACTCACCGACCTAGAATGGTTTGAAATCTACCAGCATAGCAGCGAAATCGGATACTGCCTTTTTAAGCCTTCCAAAACCTGGAAACCAGATAAATCAGTTGAAAAAACTGAAAACACTTTATCGAAGGAATCTATAAATTTCCCGACCGGAGGCTTGTCCATGGAAGAACTTACCGCATTGTTCAATACCTTACCGTTGGACATTACGTTTGTTGATAAAAATGATACCGTCAGATTTTTTAGTAACAATCCAAACAGAATATTCGACCGGAACAAAGCCATTCTTGGTCGGAAAGTACAAATGTGCCATCCGCCTTCCAGTGTGCATATTGTTCAGCAAATCATTGATGATTTCAGAGCAGGTCATCAGAATAAGGCATCTTTCTGGATCCAAAAAGACTCAGCCTTCATTCTGATTGAATACTATGCATTAAAAGACCAAAAAGGTAGTTATCTCGGAGTTCTTGAAGTTACACAGGATGCCACAGAAGTTCGAAATCTTGAGGGCGAGCAGCGGCTACTAAATTATGAGAGAAAACAGGATTGAAGCATGAACAACCAGATGAAAAGCAGAAAAACCGATATTACTCCTCAAACAAAAATTGCTGCACTTATTGAAGATTATCCCCAACTGGAGGAAATATTGATTAAGCTGGCTCCCGAATTCAAAAAGCTTAGAAATCCCCTGATGAGAAAAACAATAGCTAAATTGGCAACCCTACAACAGGCAGCAGAAATTTCAAAACTTCCAGTCAGCACCCTGGTCAACGAACTCAGAAAAGTGGCAGGTCAGGACCAATTGTTGGGGAAAATACACTGGAAGATAGATCGCACATCGGATAAGCCTGAATGGGTTTCCGGAGGTTCGATAAAAATGGAATTGGATGCAAGATCTATAATTGAACGTGGAGAACATCCTATAGGGGAGGTAACCGATCATTTGAAATTATTGAAAGAAAATCAGTTGTTTGTTCTCATAACATCATTCATACCAGCACCGCTCATCGAGCTGGCGGGTGAGAAGAGCTATAAAAGCTGGACAACTGAAGAATCCCCGGAGGTGGTGAAAACCTATTTTGCAAAAAATAATAATACTGATAAGAAATGATAAAATCAGATAATGATTCAAACAATTTTTACAGAGCGATTGCTGAATATTATGATAAAATGACCCGTTTTGAGCAAAGGCTGGATAGTGAAAAAGTCATAATTTCCGAATGGATGAAAAGATACAATTTTAATCGCGTGCTGGATACCGCCTGCGGAACAGGGCTTCATGCAATTATATGCGCTTCTTTTGGAGCAGATGTTATCGGAGCAGATCCTTCCGTGGAGATGCTCTCCAGAGCTGCCCTGTATGCAGAGAAACATCATGTTAAGATCAGATGGGTCAACTCCACGATGCAGGAGATAGATCATTATATTCAAACAAAGTTTCCCATGGTACTCTGCCTTGGAAATTCATTACCACATCTTTTAACCAAAGCAGACTTGGTAAAATCAATAGACAACTTTTACCGTTTACTGGAGCCCCGTGGAAAAGCTGTCATTCAGTTACTGAATTACAGTAAAATATTAAAACAACAGAACCGAATCATCGGCATCCAGAAGTCGGATGATCATGAATTCATCCGTTTTTATGATTTTTATGAAAATCTCATACGTTTTAATGTCTTGCAGGTCCACTGGGAGAATGGCAAACCATACCATTACCTGGCATCTACCCATTTATATCCATATACCTGGAGGGAAATTAAATCACATCTTGAAAAAATTGGATTCACAAATTTCAAATTATACGGGGATATGACATTTTCACCTTTTCAGGAAGCTGATTCTCCGAACCTGGTGATAGTAGCTCAAAAGAACTGAATAATTTTTACAGAAGTATATCACCGATTATACATTTAGCAGTGACAAACCAACTGAATGTGATTTTTTATTATTCATCTCAAAATTTTGCAGTTAAATTGGTGGAGAATATAAATGAACTAGGTGATGCCCACGATATTATACATTTATGAATGGCGATTTTTCTTTTACTCCAATGAAAGAAATGAACCAATTCATATCCATTGTAAAAA
>JAFGSO010000201.1 GCA_016934605.1 Calditrichota bacterium
AACCGCATTCGATAGGCCAGATAATTCATCGGGCCCCGGCGGAATTCATATTTGTGGATATGAGCACCGTGAAGGGTAAAAACGATGGGTACGGACGGCTTCATAAATGGCCTGTCATAAATCTGAAGCAGTGGTTTCAGATGATGGACGTGGATCAGATCAGGCTGGAAGGAGTGAATGGCATCCCGGCTATATCCATCGGTAAATAAACGAACCGCCGGAAGATCACGAAATTGTTCAACACCATCTCCATTGTTGGCAATTACTGCGTATGAGAAGTCGGAAAGATGGGTTACAATCTGCAGGATCTGCTGCAGGCCGCCTCCGGGCATGAATTTATCGGTAATAAGAGCAATTTTGATCATAACGGTAAAATGAATCTCAAATATTCTTAAACAAATACAAATATTAAATTAAACTGCGGAACAAAATTTTTTAATTCGCCTCTTCCAGAACCTTTTCATACAATGTGGCGGTTTTCAGTGCTGTCTTTTTCCAGCTAAATTCTCTGACTCGCTCGCTTCCCCGCTCAATCAATTGCTTTCGCAAATTTTCATTGTCGATTAAATGAGAGACTATCTCGCGGATGGAATTCTCATCTTCCGGATCAAAATATAATGCTGCATCCCCCGCAATCTCAGGCAGAGAACTGCTATTACTCAGAATTGCCGGACAATTGCAGCCGAAAGCCTCCAGAACCGGTATTCCGAACCCTTCATAGAGCGAAGGAAAGACAAAAGCCCTTGCATGACTGTAAAGGCGGATCAGTTCCAGGTCATTCACCGGATAATGATGCACTTTATTAATTATTCCCAATTCTGTGATGAGGGTCGTTTCAGCTTTCGATAGCGAACCTCCTCCCGCACAAACCAGAAACAGATCACGATCCTCCTGAAGAAGCGGTGTGATTGCCCGTATGAACCTGGTAAAATTTTTATGTCCTTCTCTGTTGCCTACATAAAGAAGGAATTTCAAAGGCAGATGCGGATCGGATTCCCCATAAACTTGGTCTTTGTAAAGTGAATTTCCCAGATAAATCACTTCAATTTTGTCCGGACTTACCGGATAAAAACGAAGGATATCAGATTTGGTGTGCCGGGAAATGGCAATAATTCTGCTGGCACGTTCGATGAGAATCTTTTTGTGTTGTGGCACCGGGTCACCGGGGGGAAATAGTTCCGGATATATTTCATAGGTCATGTCATGAATAGTAAGAATAAAAGGTCTGGATCCGATGTGATTGAGAAAATCAGAATTGTAATAGGTGGGATGAAACAGTTCGAATTCTTTTTTCCTCCAGATTTTCCGGGTGACCAGTTGGTTGACCTGGAATATGATCCTGTTTCGCCCTTTGAAAGGATAGTCGTTAAAAAATGTTTTTGCTGATACTGAAACTACTTCCGGGAGATGAACATTATTCGAGAAATAAATGGGAAGCTCAAATTGAAGTTTATCCCCTCTTTCATAATATTTCATAAGTTCAGTAAAGTAGCGGGAAATTCCTCCCCATGCCTGCAAGCTGAAAACCTGATGATCGTAGAGAACTCTCACAATACTGTTCCTCCCCAGTCACTTCCATTGCTTAATTTGTTGTGATCCCAGACAGTCAACGAGTATTTTTTAACCGGAAGAATCGGAAAAATAATTTTTGGTCCAAGTTTTACCAGTGTTGCATACAGAAGTGAAGAGATTTTCCGGGTCGCAAAGAGATGCACATTTTGGAATGAGTAAAAATTTAATTTAAACTTTCTGGCTACCAGGGAAAGTGATTTTGCTGAATAAAAAGCAACATGCTGACCATGGCGAAATCCGTAATACCACCAGTTCTGCGGGGCCGGAGTGGGAGAGGGCAACAGCACCGTGGAAAAAAGAATATTTCCGCATGTTTGCAGAATTTTTTCGATCTCCTGCAGAGGATCCATAAAATGTTCGAAGCATTCAAAGGCCGTTGCCAGAGCAAATTTTTGGTCACTTTCCGGATCAAATTCAAATCCTCTGGCGAATAAATTTTCGGTGTATGCATCATACCAGTAAAAATGGAATCCGGAATCCCGCATCAGCCGGGTCAGGATACCGTATCCTCCCGCATAATCGAGATAGTTATCACTCCTTTTGAAAAAGAAATACAGGAGGGTAGCGGTAATTTTAGCCAGGTGAATATTTCTGGATATTAAGCCGGTATCCTCGCGGTTGATCGGCTCCTGATAAGCTTCCTCCAGCCAGAAAATTTCATCCGGTGCCAGAAAATCACAATGAGGGCACTGACTGAATGGTACCTCATATTTATTAAGAATGCTGGCCGAAAAGGCAAAAGTGGTTTCAGAATTACAGATTTTGCATAACACCGGATCTTTCATCTGTTCCATATACCCCTGGCTTTTCCGTGTACAATTTTATGATACTGTAACGGTGCCCATATCATGGAGGGAAGAAGGCAAAAGATAGTTGCCAGAATCACCCCCGAGATTCCCAGACCGAGATGCCCTGCAAAGTAAATCGATAAGGGTATATTCAACAGGCCCATAAATATGGCATTATACACCTGAATCTGTATCTTTCCCACACCATTCAGAAAATAGGCAAAAATATTATTCCACATGGAAATAGACACAAATATTGCCATCAGCACCGACAGAATAAAAGGAACCACTATTTCCGTTCCCACCCAGAAACGGTAAAAGGGTTCCGAAATGATGACCAATATCACCACAACTCCCAAAGCCAGAAACCAGATCCTGATGAGTTTTCTGATAACATTTCGGATCCAGTCCATTTCGCTGCGGGCAAATGCTTCAGTGTAGGCGGACCAGAACGGTGTGAGAATCACACCGAAGACAAGCGAGGTGATGGTAAAGTATTTATAGGCCACATTGTAAACCGTGACTTCCGAGGGTGAAAATATCTGTGTAATAATCACATTATCGGTTGCGAATATGATAAGGCTGGCAACCTGAATAACGAAAAAACGGAATCCCAGACTCAGAAGACTTTTTGAATATCCGGGGGCGATGTGCCGCAGGGATGGTCTGATGGATTTATATTCCCGGCTAAAAAAGCGAATACTGGCCATGATATAAATGATGGCCGGAATAGCGCTGGATATGGCTCCCATGTACAGAAGATTGGCATAATCTGTTTCAGCCAGAATGGCCAGAGCAATAACAGTGAGTAAATTGATAAAAAGAGTCAGTAATCCGTTCACCGCCGGCTTCTGGTCGGCGATTGCAATTATGGTAACAAGTTTCAGAATAAAATTCAGAAAGAAAAAACTGAATACAATAAAGACTACCTTATTAATATCAACGCTTAGATTTTGTGAAACATTCAGAATACTGCTCCAGGAAATAAAAGGATTAACGATGAGGAAAATAACATAGAATAATGCTACCAGCGATGAAAGATAGAGGTAGGCGGTGCTGACATAGGTTTTGGCCAGCATTTCATCATTTTTCGCCAGGGCTTCGGCAAGTTTATTGCGTAAACCGTTTCCAAGTCCGAAATCCAGTGAAATAAACCAGGTAGTAATGGAAATGATGGTCAACCAGATTCCATACTCCCCGGGATTGAGGACTTTCAGGGTTATGGGCACCAGCAGAAGTGTAAGACCCAGATTAAAGGCATGAAGTATGAACAGAAAAAAAATATGCTTTTTGGCCTTATCAGTGCGGGAAGAACCTTTTAAAAAATTGAAATACTGTCTGATTTGTTGCTGGTTCAGTTCCATAAGCAGATATAATAAGGATTAGATATCTGTTATCAAATTCAATTCTTCCATTTCCATTTTCGCCACAGGCGGACCAGCGAAGTGAGGTGGAGTTTTACCATGAATCCTCTGATTTTCACACGCAGATACCTCAGAAAAATATGAAGTCGGGCCTGCAGGTTAAACAATCCGTGGTGCCGAAGAGCCGACTTTATCTCTTTAAGGGATTCCTTTTCCCGTTTCCAGGATACTCCGCCAGAATACATAACCACCAGAGGATCACCGGGGATATAATGATCCGAATTATAAACTGACCGGTGGTTTTTAAACAGTCGCATCAGGAATTCATAGTCCATAACCAGACGGTATCGGGTATCATATAATCCATTAATTTTATATATCTCTTTTCTGAAGTAAAGAGCAGGATGATTGAATGGCATTGCGTGAGTGATGTGGCAGCATAAAGGTCTCCGCAGGCTTGAACCGTAAAGCGGGTCGTGCAGGTAAATATTACCATGAACATACAGAACAGATGGGTCAATAAATGGCTCAGAGATGCGGCTCAAGGATTCACTGTTGAACAAATGGTCGTCGCTGTTCAGAATCCCGATTACATCTCCGCTGGTGAGTTGGATTCCCCTGTTGAAAGCGTCGGCGATTCCATTATCTGACTCGGAGCGGAGTCGTAATTTTTCAGTCAGCCCGGCTTGTTCATAAAGGTCTGAGATAATTGCTAACGTCTGATCATTGCTCTGTTTATCGACAATAATATGTTCATAATCCAGGTAATTCTGGGAAATCACAGATTTAACACACCGTCCGACCGTTTTTTCGGAATTGAAGGTCGGCGTGATGATGGAAATAAGCATTTTTTATGAAAGGCTCCGGATAACACTTACTGGGACTTCACGGTTTTGGGAAGATTTCCTGTTCCAGGAGATCGCAAACCATATGTCCGATCAGATTATGACATTCCTGGATCCTGGCGGTATTGTCAGAGGGCACCATAATGGCAAGGTCCACCAGCTGTTTCAGTTTGCCCCCGCTGCCACCGAGCATTCCGATAACGTAAAGTCCTTTTTCATGGGCCATGTTGACGGCTTCAATCATATTATTTGAATTACCGCTGGTGCTGATGGCGATAAGAGTATCTCCATGGTTGCCCAGCGCTTCAATCTGTCTGGCAAATACGTGATCGAATCCGTAGTCATTACTGCAGGCGGTGAGGATGGAGGTGTCCACAGTGAGCGCCTGAGCGGCAATAGCCGGCCGGTCATTAGAACTTTTCAGGCGCACGACCAGTTCAGCAGCGATATGCTGGGCATCCGCCGCACTTCCGCCGTTGCCGCAGAGCAGGATTTTTCCTCCCTGTTCTATGGTTTTTTTTAGTTGATGAACAGTCTGAATGAGGTCTGCCCCGGTTCCAGACAGCAGCCTGGTTTTAACCTCAATATTTTCCCGGACCGAATTTTCCATAAACCGGTACCACCGGTCGTTATTATCCTGGTCTGGCATGAATCCTTCCTTTTTAATCTGATTTTTTATAATGAATGGCCCGGGCAAATTCTCTAATTTTTGTGAAGTTATCCCGTTTTTCAAAATGATTGCCGACCACCACAAAAGAGGCACCGGCTTCTACTTTTTTTTGGGCAGATTCAGGTGATCTTATACCTCCTCCGACGATCACCGGAATCGAAATGGTCTTGCTGATTGCCATAATCATTTCTTCCGGTACTGAGAGCTGGGCACCGCTGCCGGCTTCCAGATATAATATTTTAAAGCCCAAATACTGGGCGGCCAGGGAATGAGCCAGTGCCAGCTCGGGTTTATGACGGGGGAGCGGGCGTGAATTACTCATAAATTCTGCACTGGTCATTTGTCCGGATTCCACCAGCAAATATCCGCATGAAATGGCTTCTATCTGATATTGCCACACGATAGGGGCAGCGAGAACCTGATTATCGATCAGATAAGCGGGATTCCGGCCACTGATGACGGAGAGGTAAAGTATGGCATCGGCATATTTTGACACCTGAAAGACGCTTCCGGGAAATAAAATTATGGGCAGTTCTCCGGCTGCTTCTCTGGTGAGCCTTACAAAATCGTCAAAACTGCGACTGAGCAGTAAAGTACCACCGATAAATAGCGCATCAACTCCATTTTCTTCCGCCCGTTGAACTGTTTCGGCTATCTGATCCAGAGCAAGACGATCCGGATCGAGCAGAAGAATAAATCCGGCTCCCTTTTCCCGGACAATAGCGGATAATTTTTCATATGTTGCAGTTTTCATTTACTCCTGATTCTCATTTTCAGAGGTCTTCAACCGGAAACTTAAAGTAATCATAATGCTATAAAAAATCAAGCTGTTTGGATTCACCTGAAACATCCTCATTTTTCAGGACTTTCGGTTGTACCACCATCTTACGGCATCCAGTAAATCTTCGGCGATATAAGCCGGTGGTCTGGTGAGTACCGGACTGATCAGTGAGCGGCTTTCTTCCCGGCCGAATCCTGTTCGCACCAGGATACCAGGGATGTCCAGACGATTGGCCGTTTCCACATCGGTCAGTTTATCGCCTACCAATACCGACCGACGGATATCAATATCCAGATCTTTCGAAGCCTGTCTCAGCATCCCGGAAGCCGGTTTCCGGCATTCGCAGCTGATGTTATAGGGGGGATTACCCTGAAGATGATGCGGACAGTAATAAATACCGTCAACCCGGACATTCTCCTCACGTAACATTTCAAGCAGGGCATCATTTATTTGACGGACCGTTTCCTCATCCATATACCCTTTTGACACCCCGGACTGGTTAGTAATTATTACCACCTTCCAGTTGTTATTATTAATGCGACGGATGGCTTCTGCCGACCCTGCTATGAGACGCAGATTTCGTATATCGCTTAGATAGCCGACTTCTTCGCATACTGTTCCATCACGGTCCAGGAAAAATGCAGGTTTCTGTTTATTATCAGATTTTTTCATTGATTTTTTGCTAACAAAAAACCTCCGAAAAACGCTCGGAGGCTGAATCTTCCAGATTAGCATTTTCCTTATTTACTCAATGCCTTTTTGTAGAGGTCCATGTATTTTCGGGCAGAATTTTCCCAGGAGAAATCTTTTTTCATTCCTGCTTCCTGTATTTTTGTCCATATCCTTTTATCTTTAAAGGTTTTTATAGCCCGTTGTATGGCTTTTAACATTTCAGAGCCGGAATATTTTTTAAAGGTAAATCCTGTTCCCTTGCCGGTTTTCGGATCAAAATCGTCTATAGTATCTGCCAGGCCCCCGGTTTCTCTGACAACGGGGACAGTTCCGTATTTCAGGCTGTACATCTGATTTAATCCGCACGGTTCAAAGCGGGATGGCATCAGAAATATATCTGAACCGGCTTCAATCAGATGAGCCAGCTTGTTATCGAACCGTAAGTTTACCGAGAGTTTTGAAGGAAACTTTTTCTGAAGTTTTTCCAGAAGCTTATGATATTTCGGATCGCCTGTACCCAGAATAACTATCTGCAGGTCCATTTTCATCAGATCGTCCGCCACCTCTTCAATCAGGTCGAATCCCTTCTGATCGGTCAATCGCGAAATGATTCCGATAACCGGGATATTTTCATCAAAACTGAGATTGGTCTGTTTACACAGCTCTTTTTTATTTTTAATCTTATCTTCAAGTGTATCCGGTGTATAATCGTGGGATATCAGATGATCGGTTTCAGGATCCCAGTTTGAATAATCAACGCCGTTGAGAATTCCCGACAGGTCCTTTTTGCGGCTTTTCAGAATATCCTCAAATCCGAAGCCGTATTGAGCCTGTTCTGTGATCTCTTCGGCATATTTTTCACTCACGGTATTAATGAGATCCGCAAAGAGAATTCCCCCTTTCAGAAGATTCAGTTTACCATAGAATTCGAATTCTCTTCCCGGTTGAATATATTCGTCGGGAATATCGATCTTTCCAGCTTTTTCCAGCGGGAACGTCCCCTGGTAAGCCAGATTGTGGAGGGTAAGAATCGTTTTGGTGTTTTTAAAAAAATCATCGTTTTTATACTGGGTTTTCAGGTAAAAAGGAATGAGAGCCGTTTGCCATTCGTTACAGTGAATGATGTCCGGCTGCCAGTAAAGCAGTTTTAAGGTTTCAAGAGTTGCCTTGCTAAAGAACGCAAATCTTTCGGCATTATCCTCGAAGTCTTTACCGGTGGTCGGATCCATATACAATTCTTTGCGATCGAAATATTCAGGTATATGAAGGAAATAGACGTGAACTTTTGAGTTCGGCAGAAATGCCGTTTTGCCGTCAATAATCCTGGTTTCGTTTCCCAGGGTAACTTTCACTTCTTTCAGGCGGATCACCTCGCGCAGGACGAACTTGCGCTCATTAATCGATTTATAGTTAGCCATCATCAATCGCACATCCTGATTCATCTCTTTTAAGGCACAGGGAAGTGCACCCGCTACATCTGCCAGTCCACCTGTTTTGGCAAACGGTACCACTTCGGATGAAACATAGCATATTTTTAATGGTGTCATAGTAATAGACCTCGAGATTAAAGAGTAATTTGTTTCAGATATTGTGCCGCATCCTCCGGACTGGTTGGATTGATATGAAATCCGGTACCCCATTCGAAACCAGCCACCTTGGTCAGTTTTGGCATAAATTCGATATGCCAGTGATAAGATTCTTGCGATTCATCCTGAATGGGAGAAGTGTGAATTACAAAGTTGAATGGCGGATTATTCAGGGCTTCATTTATGCGGCCCAGCACCTCCTTCATGATCACGGCGAGATGCTGAAGCATGTCGTCGGAAATATCTTCATAGTGAGAGAAATGATTTTTCGGTAATATCCATGTTTCGAAAGGGAAACGAGGAGCGTATGGTTCAAGCGCTACGAAAAATTCATTATCGTAAACGATACGTACATTATTGGTTATTTCCTGTCGGATGATATCACAAAAAATACAACGATCCTTGAAATTGAAATAGGTTTTAGCACCTTCCATTTCTTCAATTACCGTCTTCGGTATAATTGGAGTGGCAATGAGTTGAGAGTGCGTATGTTCCAGAGAAGCCCCGGCGGACTGCCCATGATTTTTAAATACCAGTACATATTTCAGGCGTACATCTTTTTTTAGATCAACCATGCGTTCACGGAAGACCCAGAACACATTGCGGATGGATGGTATATCCAGATCTGCCATATCCTTGAAATGTTCCGGGGTTTCAATAACTACCTCGTGGGCTCCTACCCCGTTCATTTTGTCGTAGATGCCTTCTCCCTGGCGGTTTAGCTGGCCTTCAACACGCAGTGCGGGAAATTTGTTCGGTACTACCCGAAGAGTCCATCCCGGTTTGTCTCTTGATGAATTGTCGGGCCGAATGGCAAAAATTTCCGGTGGAGTTTTATCCTCATGATTATAACAGAAGGGACAGAAACCGCCCTGCTTTTTTTCTTCGATGTCTGCGAAATCCGAAGGTCGTTTACCGCGTTCAGTTGAGATGATCACCCACCGCCCAATTACAGGATCTTTTCGAAGTTCCGGCATAAAAATTTCACGTTTATTTAATATTTTTAACTATTTATAAAATTTAATAATTTTCGAAAATGTAATCAAGCGGAAAAAAAGGACGATAATGTTCTATGGAAATCGCCTGTTTTGGAAATTTACAGGGATTTTTTGATTCGGCCGATAAAGGTTTTAGCAAAGAATGAGAGATTAAATTCACTTATATTTGGGTGTTGATCCTGTGCTCAAGCACCTGCCAGAGGTGAATTTTATATGATTTTTGTAAACTGTAACAGTATTGCAACATTTCTGTAATTAGGATTATTAATATTCGCATAAAAGGAGTGATACATGGCAGCACGAAATATTATCAGAATTTATCGAAAGCAGAATACCTGGCTGGTTGTTCAGGAAGGCAAGATCGTATGCGAATTTGAGACACGAGATGAAGCGGAGAAATTCGGTCGAACGATGATTGATAAAAAAATTTCCAGCGAGATTCTGTTTTTCCGCCCCGGCGGTTCCGTCGAATCACGACTTTCAAATTTCGGTTAGCAAACCGGGTGACCGGTTGAAAATTCTGAAAAGCTTTAAATGAATTTTTTTATCACTATGACCAGATATCGGGAATTTTCAAAAATCATTATTTTCGGAATTGGAATAGTTGGCAATTATTGGCGATTTTAAAACATCTCTTCTTGAACCATCAGGTGCGAATATAAAAATATATATTGATTTTATTTTCTTTTTGTGAGACAAATTTCGGTATAAATTATGTCTGTGTCTTAAAGTGAAATAGCAGATGAAGCGAATTAATTTGTATTTTGTTCTGTTTGTTCTTCTCCACTCATTTCTAGTTAATCTTTTTTCTTTCAACAGTTTTCCTGAAGAATTACTTGTAAAGTATTCTGGGATGCATAATTACTGGATACATTCCGAATATTTAGAAAACGATTTTTTTCTGGTTATAGATGACAAGAATAACAGCAAGGGAGAGAACAGTCGCATAACGACAGTAAATCTTCGGCCGGATGTGGTTTCACACGATCGTTCAGCCAATACTGAAACATTCAGATGTTATACAATACATCATTCCTACCAAAATTACAACACACCATTTTTTGTTCTCAAAATACCCCTGGCAGAATCACCTGAAGCCGGCTGACATTTTTCATCAAAATGGATAATTCTTCGTAGAGTTCACGGATTAAAGTTGTGATTTGAATTTTTGTTTTTCACCAAAAAGAAAGAGAGATGAAAAATGTCATTGATTATAACTGTGATTCTGGGATGTTTCCTGCTGGGTTTATTGATTTATAGTTTTTATATAGTTCTGTTTTCAAAAGATAGCAAAAGTCCGGCTGAAAATATCTCAAAAAAATCCCACAAACCGGATAACCTGAATAATTCACGAACTCCATGATAATAGGGTACAAAATCATATGTATGAATGGCTTAAAGAATTTTTCATGTGAGAAAACTTTACTATGATCTGGTCACATCCCGTCTATGGCATGCATTATTTTATATGTCCGCTTCATTTTTTTTCTTAAAATTGAGTCTTTTCTCTGTGTCCTCAGTGTGTTCAGTGACAATTCATTAGCCACAGAGGGCTCAGAGATATAGACCATTCTATTGTCTAATGTTGTTAAAGCTTGTGAATTAACCAGGTTACATTAAACCACAGAACTATTTTGTCCGATGTCTTATCTGGTCCGGGGATTTTGCAGTCGGCGATGAAAAAACCGGATTTCATCAGATTCAAATATGTGGATGCCTTTCAATTCGACCTTGGCCATTTCCACCATCGATTCGGCCACGGCTTTAGCCTGAACGGGGCGATATTTCCTCCATTTTCCCATGAGCAGCGGACTTAAGATTCTCAGGAGAATCTCCCCCGTCTTTTCTCCGAGCCGGAATTCTTGCCGGTCTCCCAGAAGAAGTGACGGGCGGAATATAATCAGACTCGGGAAGGAAACACTGGAGACAGCTGTTTCGGTTTCACCTTTCGTCCGGTTATAAAAAATACGGCTATCGGGATCCGCACCGATGGCTGATATAAGCAGGTATTGGGTGGCCCCGTTGGCCCGGGTAATATCTGCAATATTTTTGGGATAGTCAAAATCTACTTTTCGGAAGGCTTGCCGGTTTCCCGCTTTCCGAATGGTCGTTCCAAGGCAGCAGAAGATATGATCCCCCCGAATGACCTTGCGGTATTCCTCCAGTTTATTAAAATCGATAATCTCTTCCCGTATCTTCTGGTGCTTAACGGATAAGGCTCTGCGGGTTAAAACCACAATTTCCGAATAAGCCGGATCTTTCAAAAGATAATTCAGGCAGTGGTTTCCGGTCAGACCGGTGGCACCGGCCAGACAGGCAGTGTGGGTATTTACATGATCCATTATTTTTCCGAAATTTTATTGCCAGCGACTACTGACACCAACCAGATGATTGGTGGGTCCATGACCCTGCCCGATGTCCAGTCCGTTTCGTATTGCTTCGGTGATATATTCCTTGGCTTTCTTAATGGCTTCCAGAGGCTGCATTCCTTTTGCCAGACCGGCTGCAGCGGCAGAAGCAAAAGTGCAGCCGGTGCCATGTGTATTGGCTGTATCGAATCTAGGGGATTTCAGCAAATGAAACTCCTTTCCGTTGGTGACGACATCAATAGCCTGTGAATCAATGTCCAGATGTCCTCCTTTCAATACCACCCACTGGCATCCGATTTCTCTCAGTTTACTGGCGGCGTCCTTCATTTCTTCCAGGTTATGTATTTTTCGATCAAGAAGCGCTTCAGCTTCAAAGATATTGGGAGTTATAATTGTTGCAAGCGGGAGCAATTCGTTGTAAACAGCCTGCCGGGCATCTTCTGCCAGAAGAGGATCGCCGCTCTTGGCCACCATTACAGGATCTACCACAACATTCGGCATGTTAAATTCCCGGATCGCTCCGGATACCGTGAGAACGATTTTTTCGCTGGATAACATCCCGGTCTTTACGGCATCCGTACCGATGTCTTCCATTATACTTTTAATCTGTTCATAGACAAATTCGGGTGATACATCGAATATTCCCTGCACTCCTATGGTGTTTTGTGCGGTGAGTGCGGTAATAGCTGACATCCCGTAAACTCCGAATGCCGCAAAGGTCTTGAGGTCCGCCTGGATTCCGGCACCACCTCCGCTGTCGGATCCTGCTATGGTCAGTGCTGTCTTCATGGTTTTTATCCTCCGGGTAAATATTATGAATCTCTAAAATGATCCCATCCTCTGGGTTGAAGCTGTTCTTCTTTCCCCTCTGAATCAATCAGCATATAACCTTTTTCACGGGATACAATATTTCCGATTTTTGTAATCGCAAGTCTCAGATTTTCTGATATATCCTGTTGTATTTGCGGGAATTTGTTGTGGGATGCAGTGAACAGAAGTTCGTAATCTTCTCCTCTATGCAATGCCAGTTCAGTTATATCTTTTCCAGAAAATTCCGAAACCTCTTCTAGGAACCGGGGCAGGGGAAGTTGATTCTGATATATAACAGCCCCTACGTTGCTACTGGTACAGATATGATAAAGATCTGAGGCTATTCCATCGCTCACATCAATCATGGCAGAAACATGGTTCCC
>JAFGSO010000014.1 GCA_016934605.1 Calditrichota bacterium
ACGTATTCTGCAAAAAAAAGGATTGAATATTCCTGCGAAAATGAACGCTCGTCTGCCCATCATATTGGGAAAATCGTATTATACCCGGTCGGGCGAGTGGTTCGGGAAAACAGTTCTGTTGATTTCGGTGATATTTATTTTTTTCATTTTACTTTGGAAGCTTTTTTTTCGAACTTAAAAATTAAATATTTTGAATGAGCATGAACTTAAGTAAAAACATACTTTTAATCTTCATCTGTACCGGTACTCTGCCGTTCCTGGTACCATTGCAAGCTCAGCCGGTGTCCAATCTGGACGTTCTGGATTCGTTGCTGGTAGAGCCAATTGTGCAGAGTATCGATTCGCTGATCTCTGAGGACACACCTCTGATGTTGCAGAATGAGGTGGATTCACCTGTGGGTAAATGGTTATTCCGCCGGCTCCGGCTCGAATTTCTACAACGTGGAATGGATGTCCGGGATTCAGGTGAAGCAAGTCCTCCCGATTCTCATTATACCCTGATTCTGGATGCCAGTGAGATTGCGATACTCTATCGTGGGATTGACACGGATCTGCTATTCAGAACCACTCGGTATCGCAGGACCATCGAAACCATGTTGTCTTTTTATATTCGAAATAATCATGAATCTATTATACATTCTCACAGTAAAACGGAAAACTACAGCGACACTGTTTCAAGGTCGCAGCTAAATGAAATTGAGAATAAAATGCTGGATTTTACCAGAGGTGAGAAAACAGGTTCAACCTTGATTCAGAAGATTTTTGAGCCAGCGGTTGTTACAGTTGCCACACTGGGAGTTGTTTATCTCTTCTTCTCATTAAGGAGCGGTTCATAATGCGAAAAAAATGGATTATTTTTCTACTTTTTATGACTTTTACATCAATCAATATTTTATCCTGCGGCAAGAAAGTGCCCAAAGAAACTTTTACCGCTGAAAAATATTTTGAATATGCGAAAAATTTATTCGATAAAGAAAAGTATCTGGATGCCATCACGGAATTCACAGTCATTACTCTTAAATTCAGCGGAAATCCTTTGGTGGATGATGCCCAGTTCTATCTGGCAGAATCGCACTATATGAACGAGGAATATCTGATTGCCGTGGCAGAATATCAGAAGCTGGTTAATGATTATCCGGAAAGTCCTTATGTACCCGAAGCTTTTTATAAAGTGGGGATGAGTTTTCTGAATTTATCTCAACGTCCGGAACTGGATCAGGAATATACACTGAAATCATTGCGGCAGTTTCAGAATTTTATTGAGGCCTATCCGGACAGTGAATACCGCCAGAAAGCGGAGGAACGGATTCTGGAACTTCGCAGTAAACTTGCCCGCAAGCAACTTCTGGGGGCTAATGTGTACCGAAAGATGGGTATATACGATTCAGCCATTATTTATTATAATATTCTTCTGGAAAAGTACTACGATACGCCGACTGCAGAAGAAGCACTCTTCTGGAAAGCAGAATGTCAGTATAAACTGAAGTTATATGAGGAAGCATTAACCAGTTTCACTATTTTTGTTGAGAAATACCCCGAAAGCAGTTTCGTGGGGGAAGCAAAAACCAGAATTTCGAAAATTCAGAAATTATTATAAAAACTAATCATTGTCCTGAAATCCATAATGAAAAAAAT
Source organism: Calditrichota bacterium (assembly GCA_016934605.1). Lineage (GTDB taxonomy): Bacteria > Calditrichota > Calditrichia > RBG-13-44-9 > RBG-13-44-9 > RQOF01. The sequence goes on from JAFGSO010000014.1 coordinate 1,636, forward strand.
TGGTCTGCTTGGCGGGACATTCGATCCCGTGCATAATGGTCATCTTATTATCTGTGAATACCTTCGTGATGAACTGAATCTGGATGAAATCTGGTTTATTCCGGCCAGGATTCATCCCCTGAAGGACAATACCGGCATTTCGGATCCGGAACATCGGCTGAATATGCTCCGGCAGGCAGTATCGGATAATGAATATTTCAAAGTTTCAGAAATTGAGATTTCCAGGGAAGGTGTGTCCTATACGGTGGATACTCTGAAGGAATTACATCGGGTCTACCGCGATATTTCTCCTCAGTTTTATTATTTTATCGGGATGGATAATGTAAACGATCTATCCCGCTGGAAAGAACCATGGCAGATTCTGAAAAGCTGTCAGGTAGTGGCTTTCGGAAGACCGGGATTCGAGCCGGAATCGTCGGTTGCCGCATTCCTTCCTTCCATCAAGTTCGTTCATACTCCACTGCTGGAGATCTCATCAACCCTTATCAGAAACCGGGTGAGGGATGGACATTCGGTGAAATATCTTGTGCCGGAAACTGTCAGAAAATACATTGCTGAGCAGGGATTGTACCTTTCCGCTGGAAAATAAACCTTGCAAAAAATTAGCTAAGCTTTTAAATTGTTCAACCGAATGATAACCTCTGGAGGACGGATGAAGTTCAGTGAAATCAAGCAACTTATCAAAGTTGTTGAAAAAAGTGATATCGGTGAAATTGAAATTGTGGAGGAGGGTAGCCGCATCCGGATCTCAAAAAACAGCACTTTAAAAACCGCCACGGTGGTCACTCAGGCGGAAGCCCTACCAGTGCATCATCCGCCGGCTGAAAAACCTGCTGCCGGAGAATCAGTGACTCCTGCAGTGGAACCGAGTCCCGCAGTTGAGCTTTCTGAAAACCTTGAAAAAGTCAGTTCCCCCATGGTTGGAACCTTTTATAGAGCTCCGGCACCCGATGCCGATCCTTATGTGGAGATTGGGGACCGGGTAAAAGTTGGTCAGACACTCTGTATCATAGAGGCGATGAAACTGATGAACGAAATACAATCTGAAGTGAGCGGTGCGGTCAAGCAAATTCTGGTGGAAAATTCACAACCGGTTGAATACGATCAGGTTTTGTTTCTGATTGAAAAGGATTGATTTAAAGAGAGGGAAGAGCTTCTTGTTCGACAAAATTCTCATAGCCAACCGTGGTGAAATTGCAATCCGGATTATAAGAGCCTGTAAAGAACTGGGAATCAAGACCGTTGCGGTTTATTCCACTCAGGATGAAAATGCCCTGCATACTGTATTTGCAGATGAAGCGGTTTGTATAGGCCCGGCTTCAAGTTCCCAGAGTTATCTGAATGCATCCCGCATCATCTCAGCTGCGGAGATTACCGGCGCCGATGCCATTCATCCCGGATATGGTTTTCTGGCAGAGAATTCAGAATTTGCCGAAATGTGCAATTCCTGTGAAATCACTTTTATTGGACCCTCTCCTGAAGTAATCCGTCGCATGGGAGATAAATCTGAAGCAAAACTGGTGATGACCGAAGCGGGTGTTCCTGTGGTGCCAGGCAGCGAAGGAGTGATTCGAAAAGAAGCAGAAGCCCAAAAATTGGCGGCAGAAGTGGGTTATCCGGTCATGTTAAAGGCGGTTGCCGGTGGTGGAGGCAAAGGAATGAGGATCGTCCGCGATTCCAAAAATCTTGGAAATAGCTTTATGATGGCCAGGGCAGAGGCGGAAGCTTCCTTCGGAAATCCGGATCTTTACCTGGAAAAATACATTGAGAGCCCCCGTCATATTGAAATACAGCTTTTGGGAGATCAGCATGGAAATATGATTTACCTGGGGGAACGGGAATGCTCCATCCAGCGACGGCATCAGAAACTGATTGAAGAATCTCCCTCACCCATTGTCACCCCGAAAATCAGAAAAGCAATGGGAGAAGCAGCAGTAAAAGGTGCCCTCCATGTCGGTTACTATAGTACCGGTACCATTGAATTTCTGGTTGACCCGGACCTGAATTTTTATTTTATGGAGATGAATACGCGAATCCAGGTGGAGCATCCGGTAACTGAAATGGTATATAATGTGGATCTTATAAAGGAACAGATCATGGTGGCCAGGGGCGAGAAGCTTGCCTTAAAACAAAACGGGTTAAAGCCTGTAGGACATGCCATAGAGTGCCGGATAAATGCTGAAGATCCTGCCAGTAATTTTATTCCGTCACCGGGAGAAGTAACTTCGGTATATCAGCCCGGCGGTCCGGGTATCCGTGTGGATTCTCACATTTACGGTTCCTACAAAATCCCACCATATTATGACTCTTTGATTGCCAAGCTGATCGCCTGGGGAAATAACCGCGAAGAAGCCATTATGAGACTGCGAAGGGCATTGAGTGAATATGTGGTAGAGGGAATAAAGACCACCATCCCTTTTCATCAGTTCGTGATAGAAACGCCGGAATTTAAGAATGGTAATTTCGATACGCATTTTATTGAAAAAATATATAAAAAGGAACTCATTGAAATCTGATTGGAGGACAGAACATGCACATTCCTGAAGATTTAAAGTATACCAAGGATCATGAGTGGGCCCGAATTGAGGATGATGTGGCGACCATTGGAATTACCGATTATGCTCAGAGCGAACTGGGTGATATTGTTTATGTTGAATTGCCGGAAACCGGTCTGGAGACCGAGCAGGCAAAAAGCTTCGGCACCATCGAAGCGGTGAAAGCGGTATCAGACCTTTTTGCTCCGTTTTCCGGAGAGGTTGTTGAAGTCAATTCCAGGCTTGCCGATGAACCCGAGATTATCAATAAAGATCCTTATGGCGATGGATGGATTATTAAAATCAAATTGTCCGACATGAGCGAGCTGGAAAATCTGCTGGACAAATCGAAATACGAGGAATTGATTTAAACTGACTGTGTTTTTTTTCTGAAAAATAAATTACATTTGAAAAGTAAACTGATATTGAATCGGTTGTTTTCCATAAAACCGGCTTAATTGATGATATTTTTTCATAAAACGAGGTTTTCTGTCGATGCCTAAAGTGCTGATTGTGGATGACAACGAGGATATGCTGGATACGCTGGATCACCTGTTCCGTTTTTACGATTTTACAGTGTTAAAAGCTGAAAACGGGAAAGTGGGTGTCGAAAAAGCTCTGAGGGAAGAACCGGATGTCATTATTCTGGATGCACTGATGCCGGTTCTGAACGGATTTGAAGCATGTAAAATCCTTAAAGAAAATCCCAAAACCAAGGAAATTCCGGTCATTTTCCTCTCGGCCAATTATGTAGAAGACGAACATCGCATTATGGGCATCGAGCTGGGAGCGGATGATTATATCCTGAAACCATTTAATGCCAAGGAACTGATCGCCAGAGTGAAATCGACTCTGCATAAAAAAGACCTGGTTGAATCACTTCGTCAGAATAACCGCAGCCTGATTCGGGAAAAGTCTGATGCTTTGAAGAAAATAGAAAATTTGCAGAAAAAAGCAGTGGAACTGGAAGGTGCACAGATTACCGATTCGTTGACCGGCCTGTACAACAGGACATTTTTTCAGAAACGGTTTCATGAAGAGCTCTCCCGTGCGAAACGATATAAAGATCATCTGTCCCTGGTAATTATCGATGTAGATCTTTTCCGTACGGTGAATGAAGTTTTCGGGGAAAAGACCGGTGATTATATTCTGATGCGTATGGCCAATGTGATCCTGAATAATACCCGCACTACCGATGTGGTATTTCGTTTTGAAGGAAACTGTTTTATGATTATTCTGCCGAAAACCGATGAATCCGGTGCTTTTTACGAAGCAGAACGCATCAGATCTGCCGTTGCACAGACATCGTTTTTCGATCAGGATTTTTATGAATTAAAGAAGCTCTCTCCGAAAAGGAAACAGGATTACCAGAAATTGACTGTGAGCGTCGGGCTGATGGAAGTGGATTATTCTCACATGGAAAAACCAGAACATTATGTCAATCAGGTCAACCAGGCACTGCAGCAGGCCAAATCGGAAGGACGCAATAAGACTATTCGCTTTTCCCGGATGTCTCCCGCCTCATGATGAGGG
>JAFGSO010000202.1 GCA_016934605.1 Calditrichota bacterium
ACATCGGCTGCTCAATTTCTGAAAATAAGTGTCGGACCGCGGGCATCTTCGCTCGGCGGGAGCTTCACCGCAGTTTCCAATGATGCAAGTTCTCTTTTTTGGAATCCCGCCGGTGCGGCCTGGATCAATAAGCGGCAATTCATGGCTTCCCATACCGAATGGTTCGCAGATATTAATCACGAATTTGCCGGACTTATTCTGCCCCTGTCTTCGGCAACCGTTGTGGGCGTCAGTTTTACCTCGATGAACGCACCCGATATGGAACAGACTACCCTAGAACAGCCGGAGGGTACAGGAATATTTTTTGATGTTCAGGATATAGCCTTTGGTCTGACACTCTCCCGGCGCATGACAGAACGGTTTTCGTTCGGTGTAACGGTAAAGTATATTCAGCAAAGGTTGTTTAATGAAAGCGCCAGTACTTTTGCGGTGGACCTGGGCGGGATGCTTCTTACCGGCTTCAGAGGAATGCGGCTTGGCATAATGATGAGTAATTTTGGCGGTAAACTCCGACTCGATGGCCGGGATCTGATTGTACCAACCGATAGAACTGCAGCCAAAATGGAGACTGAGAGCTGGCCATTACCAATCAGTTTCAGACTGGGACTTGCACTTGATCTTATAGGCCTCCGTGAAGGAATTTTTCTCAGGGAATCCCAGCGCCTAACACTGATGGTAGATGGTTATAACGTCAATGATGCTGCCGAAACCGTAAGTGTGGGTATGGAATATAGCTGGAACGAAAATTTTTTCCTGAGAGGAGGGTACCGAATCAATCACGATACGGAAGATTTCAGCACCGGTGCGGGAGTTCAGTTCCCGGTGCAGGGCTGGATGGTGCAGACTGATTATTCCCTGTCCAATATGGGTAACCTGGGATATATTCATAAAATAGGACTCGGATTCCAGTTTTAGGATTCATCATAACATTTCATTAAATTTAAAAAAACCCGGATTTTTTAAGTTCCGGGTTTTGTGTTTATGATATGGGTCGGCATTCTCATTCGGAATACTTCAGAATTTCCTTGCGGCTTCGATAAAAAATAATCATGAGTACTGTCATTAAAATAAATTCAATCACCAACCACAATCCGTTCAGAGGGATTACCGGAAGAATATAAAACAGTCGTTCAATCAACAATCCACCCAGAATGGAAAAAGAAACTATCAGAACCCACACACGTGAAAACTTGGATTTTCTGCTTACCAATCCGATGAAGGGAAAAATGAAGAGGATAAAAATAACCAGGTACATCATTTCCCTGAATGGGGAGTGACTCATCCTGACTGAAAAATAATTCGTTTCCCAGGGTATATTTCCATACCAGATCACCAGGTACTGACCGTAAAACAGTCCTGCCCAGGCCAGGGCAATTCCAAACATGAACAGTGCACTGTCCCGCATCACTTTTCGAATATCCTCACTGTTATTCTTTAACAACTTGAATGCTGCAATAATGGCAGATATTGCCAGGCCTGCATAAAAGGATTCCAGAAAAAATATTGGTCCGAACATGGTGCTGATCCAGGGATAATCCAGACTCATAATCCAGTCGTAAGCAACCAGGGACTGAGTGAGTACAAATGAAAGAATGAACAGTACTGCCAATGTACCTCTTTCGGACTTCCCCTTCAGACTGGCACGTACATAGAAATGTGCCAGTATAAAAGAGAGGAGAAGCAGGATGCTGTTTCGAAGGATGAAGAAATTTTTGCTGAGCCATTGATGGTCTATTTCCGTCCATTTATAAATATCTATTTTAAAATAGAGAAAAATAAACAGAATGGCGATAAAGAGGATTAGCGGATAAAAGGTCAGAAGTTCCTTTTTCATCGGTTTAATCCATTTTCCAAGGGATATCTCGGCAGCCGCCACCACTGCTACCGGTCCCTGGATCAGAGCCGACCAAAAGGCAAGCACCAGCAGCAGATTACCATTGCTTCCATCCTGCAGTACAGTTTCAATCAATACAATAAGAACTCCAATGGCAATTGCGACGATAGTGAGCATCGCTGGCCGAAGTTGTAATGAACTCATTTTTTACCCTCATTCTCAATATGAATGACAAACTGGTTACCATGCTCTTCCGGTTCAGAAATTTTCTCCACGTTCGGGAGCCTGGACAAAAACAGATATCCGATGAAAGAAATTACCCCTCCGAACAGGATTGTCAGCTCGAAAGCGACGATGATGAACGCCGGAATGGCTACGATTGGTTTACCACCCCGGATGAGTGGCCAGTCCAGAGACGTCCAGATAGTCAGGAAAAATCCAAACAGGAGCCCTGTGAGCGCGCCAATAAGGGTAAAGAGACGCACAGCAGAGGGTTTCACTTTCAGAATCTCTTCCGCTTCGTGAACCGGATAGGGTGTGAATATGTTTATATTCTCAGTGGAAACTCCGCTCTTAACCAGCTCCTCCAGTTTGTGCAGAAATTTATGCTTTTCATCAAACGAAAATTTATTTTTCATTCTGCTGCCTCCTCCTTTATCTCAGTAATAGCCAGCACGGGCAACGCTTTTGTAAACAACAGGAAAAACATAAAAAACATGCCGAAGCTTCCCAGAGTGATGGCCACTTCCGGCCACTTTGGGACATATACACCCCAGTTATACGGATCAAAATCTTTGGCCAGGGAGGATACAATAATAACAAATCTCTCCAGCCACATTCCCACATTTACAAATAAAGAGAGAATAAAAAGGTAGAGAATATTCCGACGGAGTTTTCTGATAAACAGGGTTAACGGCAGCAGTGAATTGCAAAACAACATCATCCAATAGAGGTAGCGGTAATCTCCTATGGCACGGTAAAGAAAATGTGCCTCCTCAAATTTATGTCCTCCATAAAAAGCCAGGGCAAATTCGACAATATAAGAATAGGTCACAATAACCGATGTGAATAGTAACACCTTGGCAATTTTGTCGAAATGATCCACCGTAATATATTTTTCCAGACGAAATATCTTCATCATGGGAATAACCAGTGTGAGCACCATGGCAGTGCCGGAAAAAATAGCACCTGCCACAAAGTATGGTGCAAAAATGGTAGTGTGCCAGCCGGGGACGATGCTCATGGCGAAATCCCAGGAAACCACCGAATGTACTGAAATAACCAGTGGTGTGGCAAATGCCGCCAGGAACATATAGAGACGTGAATAATGTTTCCATTGCCGTAGACTGCCGGTCCATCCCAGGGATAAAATACTGTAGATTCTCTTCCGGATACCGGATGCATAGCGGCGGACGATAGCCAGATCCGGAACCATACCTACATACCAGAATATGGCACTGATGGTAAAGTAGGTACTTACCGCAAATACATCCCAGACGAGCGGAGACTGAAAATTCACCCAGAGTTGCCGCTGGTTTGGATAGGGAAAAAGCCAGTAAAACAACCAGGAACGTCCCAGATGAATCAACGGATATAGACCAGCCGTCATTACTGCAAAAACAGTCATGGCTTCGGCAGACCGGTTAAAGACGTTGCGGAATTTTGCCCGGAAGAGAAACAAAACTGCAGAAATCAATGTCCCGGAATGCGCAATACCGACCCAGAATACAAAGTCAGTAATATAAACACCCCAGCCTACCGGATTATTGATCCCGGCAACTCCCATTCCCTTCAGCATCTGATAAACCCAGGTAGCCATCCCGATGGCAAAAAAACCGGCACAAACAAGAACCGCCAGCCAGAAAATGGGTCTTGGATTTCGGAGGGCGTCCAGAATATCTCTTTCCAGGGATTGATTGTATTCCAGTTCTTTCATTTCTTTAGGCTTCATGTTTATTTCCCCTCTTCCGCAGATAATTCACTGCTGGCTCCGTTCCAAGTTCTGCCAGCGCCTGATATGCTCTATCTGAATGGGCAAGTTTATAAACCTTTGATTTCTCATCTTTTAAATTGCCAAAGGTAATGGCATTGGTCGGGCATGTCTGTGCACATGCCGGACTTACTTCTCCATCCTGGACAAGTCTGTTCTCGTCCCTGGCATGATCCTTTGCTGTGCGGATCCGCTGTATGCAAAAAGTACATTTTTCCATGACACCGCGGTCACGAACCGAAATATCAGGATTGTACATTTTATCGAGGGGTTCAACCAGCCGATGATCGAACCAGTTGAATCTTCTGACTTTATAGGGGCAGTTATTGGCACAGTACCGTGTTCCCACACAACGGTTATAAACCTGAACGTTCAGTCCCTCCTGGTTATGATAGGCTGCATATACCGGGCAAACCGGTTCACAGGGAGCATTATCACAATGCTGGCAGAGCATTGGTACGAATTCGATTTTTTCATGATCATCATAATAAGGCTGGACCCGGATCCAGGACATTTCCCGCCCGATCAGATGTTCCTCCTTTCCGACAATGGCAATATTATTTTCAACATAACAGGCTGCTGCACAGGCTCCGCAGCCGATACAACTGTCCAGATCGATGGCCATCCCCCAGCGGTAATCGATATGTTCGTGATCGGGATACCATTCGGTTATTTCCTCTCCGTGTCCGTGCCCGTGTTCATCCTCATGCGGAAGCAGACCCCTGCTCTCTTCTTCTTTGGATCCGGATAATATCGGAAGGGGGATAATTGCACCGGTTTTTTTGAGCGATGCATTGGCCAGATACCAGAACTCTTCTCCGGTTCGTGAGTCCACCGGAGTAGTCGGAACCGGTATAAGTCCCCGCTGAACCACATAAACGTTTTCCGGCAGAAATTTCATGATTTTCACCGGCAGTCTGACAGAATAATTTCCCGCAGTCAGTTCAACTTCATCCCGATCTTTCAGAAAAAAATATCCGGCCGTTTTTTCGGAAACAGAGAGCCATTCTCCATAGGATATCGAAGTCAGAGGATCCGGTATCTCGTTTAAAAGGTCCAGATCCCGGCTTCTTCCATCATAAAAGCGAATCGAAGGAGCGATGCAAAGCGCTACCCCGTAGTTAAAAACAGGCTTCTGAATTTCCCGGAGGAAGGTTGAAAGTCGTGAATAATTGATGGATAGGGAAATTACCGGAGTTGGATATTCCCGATATCCTTTCTGAAGCATTTCACTGGTCCCATCTCCCCCGTACTTTTCATTCCAGCTGTTAAAAAGAAATTCTCTGTACGATGACTTTTCACCTGAAAATTGAAGCAGAATATCTCCTTCCGACCTGGAATCAA
>JAFGSO010000203.1 GCA_016934605.1 Calditrichota bacterium
ATTAAATTATCCGGAATTCTATTGGACCAGCTGGAACAATTCAGACAGACGGAACTATAAATTCATCCTATTATTTTGAAAGAACTATAGCGTCATAAAAGTAAATTTACAGGTTCACCATTTTCTTCAATGAATACGAATTTCTCAAATAACTTCAAAAAAAATATTGTTATTGATGTAAGGGACGTTTGCAAATCCTTCAAACAGGTAAAGGCGGTGGATGATGTGAGCATGAAGATACATCGAGGTGAATTTGTTGCCCTGCTGGGTCCGAACGGCGCCGGAAAAACAACGCTAGTAGAAATGATTGAAGGAATTCAGAAACCGGATGCGGGTCAGATACTCATCAAAAATCGGGAATGGACCGGCAATGAAAAAGTACTGCACCAAATCATCGGGCTTTCTCTGCAGGAAACACGGTTTATTGATAAACTAACTGTTATTGAAACTTTGAGGTTGTTTGCCAGTTTTTACGACCTTACCTCAGACAGGGTGGAGGAAATCATCGAACTGGCGGGTCTTGAAGAAAAAAGGAAATCATATGTCGGGAATCTATCCGGTGGGCAGAAGCAACGTCTGGCATTGGGGATTGCCCTGTTGAACAAGCCCGAAATCCTGCTTCTGGATGAACCTACTACAGGCCTGGATCCCACTGCCAGACGTGATATCTGGAACATCCTGATGCTGTTGAAGGAGGAAAGGGCTACCTCAATGATTCTGACTACCCACTATATGGAAGAGGCGGAATTTCTGTGTGATTACATCATTCTAATCGATCATGGCAGAATTATCCGGGAAGGCGATCTGGATAAGCTGCTTAACGGGGAAAGCCACAATAAAACCGTCGAATTTATCCTGCAGGGAAATCTCCAAAATATTGACTTTTCACAGATTGATGTTCCTCTGGATATCAGTTGGGATGAAAATAATTCCCGGGGAAAATTGAAACTGGAAAATATAGAAAAGGAACTCCCCAAATTCCTCGAATTTATAAATCGTAAGAACCTGATATTGCAAAGCCTGGAATGCCGTAAAACCACACTAAATGATCTCTTCTTATCGCTTACCGGGAGGCGGCTGCATGAATGAAAGTCACCGTTATCCTCAGCTCCTGCAGTTGATCAGTTCACTTTTTAAGGAAATCATACGAGAGCCAGGCGTCATTTTCTGGGGAATTGTATTTCCAATCCTGATGGCACTGGGACTTGGAATTGCTTTTACCAAAAAGAGCGACATTGTCCGAACTGTTGCTGTAATCGCTGACTCATCGTGGACAAAGAGCGAAAAAACTGTATGGGAATTGCTGGAATTTCATTCGAAACAAGCCGGACTATCATTAAGTCATCATGATGATTACTACAGGTTGACCATACCAAATGATAAGCTGGGAAACACTATCTTCCTTTTCCGACCTGTTTCCTGGAAAGCTGCTATACGATTCCTGAAACGAGGCAATACCAGTCTCATTCTTGAAGAGAAAAATAGCCGCTTTTATTACCACTTCGACCCCTTGAATCCGGAAGCACAGCTGATACACCTGAAGCTTTCCAAAATTCTGCAATCCTCCGGGGAAATTCCAGCTGAAAACAGTGAGCAGATTAAACCCCTGACTCTGGAGGGCACACGATACATTGATTTTCTGGTCCCCGGACTTATCGCCATGGGTATCATGATGTCCTGCATGTGGGGAATAAGTTACGGACTTATTGACAAACGTACGAAAAAACTCCTCCGTCGCATGATTGCCACACCCATGCGGAAATCATATTTTCTGATTGCCCTCATTACCGTCCGAATTGGTATGAATTTTATCGAATCGACTCTACTCTTTATTTTTGCCTTTTTCTTTTTCAACATTACCATTCAGGGAGGCCTGCTGGCCCTGGCTGTTATATTTATTGCAGGAAATATTGCGTTCTCCGGTATAGCGATATTCACCTCTTCCCGAACAGCCAATACGGAGATAGGAAACGGACTTATTAACGCCGTGGTCCTCCCCATGATGGTCCTTTCCGGCATCTTTTTCAGTTACCACAACTTCCCCGAGTGGAGCATTCCGGTAATCAAAGCGCTGCCTCTCACCCTTTTGGCAGATGCAACCCGCAGTGTATTTATCGAAGGAGCTGGACCCGCAGAAGTATTCATTCCCACAGTAGTTCTGTCTACTATTGGAATAGTATTTTTCGTGACCGGATTAAAATATTTCAGGTGGTATTAGGTCGGTATATCAATCCTAGTTGATAAAAATATCAGTTGAATTTTTTATAATTATCTTTTCTCTAAAGATGCCCTGAAACCGTACCTTAATTATTCAGGAGAGGTAGTAGACATTAACCGGGTGAAATACCATAGAAGTTTGACACCAAAACCTGTTGCACCCTCAGACCGATAACTTTTCTCCGGCATTCCGTAAGCCGTTCCGGCAATATCCAGATGTGCCCAGGGTGTTTTTTCAATAAAATTTTTCAGAAAAATCGCGGCGGTAATAGCTCCTGCTCCCGATTTCTGAGAGATATTGGGAATATCAGCAATCCGGCTTTTCATCATTTCCTTGTAATCGCTCCACAACGGAAACTCCCATATTTTCTCGCCCGACATCCGGGATGCTTCCTGCAGAGTTTCCAACAAATTTGTATCATCAGAAAGCACAGCCGCTGCAATATGACCCAGGGCTACCACCACAGCACCGGTCAGCGTGGCCAGGTCTATGATTATATCCGGATGATAATTTTTTTCAACATAACTCAAAGCATCAGCCAGGATCAGTCTTCCTTCAGCATCGGTGTTTAATATTTCAATGGTTTTTCCGGAATAACTGGTAATGATATCGCCCGGTCTGATCGCTTTGCCTGAGGGCATGTTTTCCACCAGTGGCATTACTGCGAGAATTCGGACCGGAAGAGCAGTTCCAGCGATGGCCTTTATGGCACCCAGCACCACCGCTGCACCACTCATATCATATTTCATTTCTTCCATATTTTTTGATGGTTTCAATGAAATCCCTCCGGTGTCGAAAGTAACTCCTTTGCCGACAAACGCCAGCGTTTTTCTGGCTGAATCAGGATGATAATCTGCAATAACCAGAAAAGGCGGATTATCGCTCCCCTGGGCCACTGCAAGCAAGGCATTCAATTTCTTCGCCCGAAGAGTCGTTCTATTGAGAATTTCCATCTTGAGTTTGAATTCTTTTTCCAGTTGCTTTACCTCAGATACAAATTTTTCCGGCGTCATGATATTGGATGGAGTCTCGGCAAGTTCGCGGGAAAAATTGACGCTTTCGCCGATAATTTTTCCCTCTTCCAAAGCTTCTTCCACTTTTTTGTCCGCACCGGGATAGAAAAAAAATACCTCCGTAATTTCAGGCGGAATTTCTGAACGCTCTGCCCGGAATTTCGTAAATGTGAAAGCTGCCATATATAAAGCAGATATAACTTCCTTTATAAAAATAGAAAACAGTCCCGGAACGGGATAATCGGAGTCCCAGTAAACTGCCAGGTGTTCTTTCCTCATCTCGTAAGCTGTTTTTATATATCCGCCCCACAACTGTCTCGCTTTTTCCAGATCCCACTCGTTTACCTTGCCTGCACCGGCAAACACAATGACAGGAAAATTCTTGTGATTTGTGTACAAAGTGATATGTTGATTAAACATGCGATCGGGTGAAAACCTTTTTATCATTTCAACAGGTTCAGGGGAAATACATTTTTCCAAAAATGCTAATTTTTCAGGAAATTTCCTCATTTCTGGAAAAACAGGTATAAACAAAACAGGTGA
>JAFGSO010000204.1 GCA_016934605.1 Calditrichota bacterium
GAATTTTTCATGTGAGAAAACTATACAATGATCTGGCCACATCTCGTCCATAGAATCCATCATTTTATATGTCCGCTTCATTTTTTTTTAAAGTGAGTCTTTCTCAGTGACCTCTGTGTGCTCAGTGGCACATGAAATAGCCACAGATGGCTCAGGGCACAGAGATAGAGACCATTGTATTGTCTAATGATGTTAAAGTTTGTAAATTAACCAGGCTAAGCAATCTGTCACACTTTTACTAAAAAAGGCCCTTCCCCAGGGCCTTTTTTTAAGATGAATCACTATTAATGTAACTGTTTCTGAATAGCTTCAACCACTTTTTTGCTGGTTGGTTTATCCGGCGAATCAAAGCGCGCTACAACCTTGCCCGCGGGATCCACCAGAAATTTATTAAAATTCCAGGTAATCTCACCGGCAAATTCCGGATTTGTCTCCTCGGAAGTAAGGAAACGATATAGTGGATGAATATCTTCGCCCTTCACGGAAATTTTGGAGAACATCGGAAATGTTACTCCATAATTCACCGTACAGAACTCCTGGATTTCCTGATTGCTACCCGGTTCCTGATTTTTGAAATTATTGGCCGGAAATCCCAGCACAACCAGACCTTTATCCTGATATTGGCTGTATAGTTCCTGTAGTCCTTCATATTGCGTTGTAAAACCGCATTTGCTGGCAACATTCACGATCAGGAGAACCTTGCCCCGGTATTCCGACAGACTGACCTCCTTGCCATCAATATCTGTCATGGAAAAATCATAAATTGATGAATTTTCTGCTTCCGCAGCTGTTGCACCTATCACAGATAAAAAACTGAAAGGAAAAATCATCAGCAAAATCGACAATAACTGTAACATTCTAGCCTCCTTTTTATAACTGAAAAAAATATCTCTCAGATTTCATTTTCACTCTTTGAATCGTTTGATGTTTAAAAAAAGGATTTGAGACAATCGGGACATTCTGATTATTACCAGCCAAGTGTCCCCCTCTTTCCTTTAAATGGTCCCACGATATTGGAGGTTATCCATCCGCCATAAAATCCGCCCGGTTGAGGAATCACTTTTTCGCCATTGATATAACAGGCATCCATGGGTCCTGCATAGAAGGCAATGTAATCTTTGATATCCAGGTACCGGGGATCCGGATCCGGATAAAACCAGGCAACTTTTTCAGCCTTCCTGTCATTTACTGCGATATCGTAATAACGTGCCCCACCCTTCCATTCACACCAGGAAGTATGTTCGGAAATCTGAAGGTATTCCAACCGGACATCTTCCGGAGGAATATAATAAACCGGTGGGTGGCTGGTTTCCAGTACCCGTTTTGCCTTAATGGTTTTGACAATTAACTGTTTGTTGAAAAAAATTTCTATTTGTCCGCTAAAATTTTCCAGCCGGGGTGGACGAGGATAATCCCATACTGATTCCTGTCCCGGCTTCCGTTCGGGAACATTTTCCATTACATATCTCCTTACAGGATTCCACACCTGTGTAATGTATGCTATTCATACCCACTATATAAACAGACTGCACCGCTTTATAAAGCTCCTTTAATAGAGAGCCCTATTCTTCCGTAGAAACTAAATTCAATTTTAAAAAGAGTAAAAGGTTCCTGGTGTTACAGGAAAAATGAAGGTGCTGCTTAGCCGGAAGTACCGGATCCACCGGCCAGAGGTTTTTGTGGTTCAGACTGTTTAACTGAAAAAGGGATTTCAGTAAAAGAAAATATTTAATTAAAATCAGATACAGGCCGTATTCCTGAATTCCCGCCATAGAGAGAAATGCGACCACGAAAAATAGTAAAATGCATGCAGACAACATTTTAGTAAAAAATAAACTTCGACTTTGAACTGACGCTCCGGAAAGTTTCAATTGACAGTCGTATCCGTGAAAAGGCTTTAAATAGAATAAACAAATAGAAGCGGGTAGCAGTAAGGTTACGCAGATCCAGAAAGAAATCCGGCCCCTCTTTCAATGTCTTACCAAAAAACCTATCTGTGGTAAGCAGGGGGAAAAAAAGTCAGGACAATACTGTGGCCTATCGTTTTTGTTGCGATCTGGTTGACCGACAGCGCAAAAAAATTTGTTCTATGAAGCGCCGGAACAGTTATTTATCCAGATACCTATGTTTTCCTCTGATTACCGGCACTAATTTCTTGACGAAAAATAAAAATGATGTTACATTGTCTGTTAAAATGAGGATTGTCATGAAATTTCTGTTATATATCGGATTAATCTCCCTATTCCTTCTTAACTGCAACGAAGGAATGTCTCCTTCGGAACCTGACAGAGGAATTACCGGTGTATCGGGAACGGTTTATTTTACCAACTGGCCTCCAGCTGACAGCATTTTTGACCTGCGATTAATTCTGTTCAGAGATTTTCCACCGACTGATATTCAATCGGCAATATTATCGGGTCAGGCCGTGGTTTACCCTGCCATTACCGATACTTTTCAACTCCCTCTATTTGTGGACGATTTCCCTTACCAGATAGAAACACCGGCAGCGACATTCGAATACTTTGCCGTGGCTCATCAATTCGGAACGAATTTTTTGGCAGACTGGCGGGTGATAGGCCATTATGATATCTCACCTCAGGATACTCTACCAACAGCGTTGACGATTACACAGGGTACACTTCTGAAAAATATCAACATTTACGCCAATTTCGACAGCATTTTATTCAGCCTGTAAATTGATGAGGATTGTCCAAAAAAACCTTTGAGGAGCTGCCAGGAGATTAACGGGGGCAATAGTGAAATATTTTATTTCCGTCCAGCGGTTTTTTAGTGATTCCCTGAAAATCTCTGTATAATTTTTTAAGAAATAGAGCATCAGGAACGAAACAGGAAGAAAAATTACAGCAAATTTTGTTAGAAAACCAGATGATATCATATTTTTGAAAACAGACGGAAAAAAACATGAAATATCACTCGAGCAGTTTTATACTCATCTTTTACATGTGTCTACTTTTCCCGATTTCGGGTTTCTCCCAAAGCATCTCCGGGCATATCGTCAACGAAGCTGGCGAGGCACTTGCTGGTGTCAGTATTTCGGTTGAAGGGACGGTACTGGGTGCAGCCACCGATCTTGCCGGGAATTTTAACATTCAGAGAATTCCTCCCGGCAGTTTTACCCTGAAGATTCACATGCTGGGCTATGGGAGCAAAGAACAGCTTATTCAGGTTAAAGCCGGCGAAATACTTGACCTGGGTACTATTGTGTTAACCGAGACCCCTGTCACCGGTGAAGCAATTGTGGTTACGGCGGCCAAGTATGAACAAAAAATTCGCGATATTTCCAGCAGTATGAGCCTGATTAATCAGCGAGAGTTGAGACTGCGCAACATTGTCACTCTGGATCAGGCGCTGGCCTACGTTCCCGGTGTTAACATAAATGGAAGCCAGATGAACATCCGCGGTTCTTCCGGATACAGCAGAGGTGTCGGCAGCCGGGTACTTTTCCTTATGGACGGCATTCCGATCCTCACCGGCGATACCCGTGAAATCAATTTCGATGTCATTCCCACTTACCTGATAAGTCGGGTAGAAATCCTTAAGGGCGCAGGTTCGGCTCTCTACGGATCCAGCGCTCTGGGCGGTGTGGTTAACATCATCACCCACGATATTGAACAATCGCCCTTTTATTATGCCAGAATTTATGCCGGCATGTATTCCGAGCCCTCTTACAACCGCTGGCGGTGGTCTGAAGAAAGACTGTATAATCGGGGTGTCAGTGCTTTCGGGGGGCGGAAATTAGGCAAATTGGGATTTCAGTTAGGAGGCAGCTATGCTCTGGATGATGGATATCGCCAGAATGACAGGAGGGAGCGCTACTCATTCAGCACAAAATTCAGCTGGTTTGTTTCTCCTTATCAGGAACTGTTAATTTCTGCTAATTATATGAATCAGGATCGACAGAACTTTCTTTACTGGAAGGATCTTGATCATGCTCTGCAGCCGCCGGACGATCAGCTGGGGGATAAAGTCAGGTCCACACGTTATTATATCTCCAGCCGTTATCGCCATGTGCTGGGACGGAAGAATTTTCTGACAGTACGCCTTTTGTGGTTCTGGAACCGGTTCAGGGACAATATATCCGGCGCCACCGGAAACAAAGCCACTTCCGGAAATCTGAGCAGTGAGATACAATATTCAATGCAATTGGGCCAGACAATTTTCACAACAGGAATAGAAGGGATATTTAACAGCGCCGAATCGAATATCTTCGGTGAACATTCCGGCCAGAATTATGCCGGCTATTGTCAGGCGGAATTTTCACCTACAAACCGCTGGAAAATCATCGCCGGTATACGAGGAGATTATTTCGATGTGGATTCGTTGGATTCAGATTACCGAATCAATCCAAAGGCAGGACTCACCTACTCGGTGACGTCGCGCACAACCTTCCGCTCCTCTTTTGGTCTCGGTTTCAGAGCTCCTTCCCTCGCTGAAATATTTACCTCAACTGTGGCCAGTGGTTTTCAGGTTATTCCCAACACCGGTCTGAAGCCGGAAAGAAACAGTTCCCTCGAGGCGGGATTAAACCATCAAATTTCAAAAAATTTCAGTCTGGATGGTTCATATTTCTATAATTATTTTAATGATCTGATTGAAGGAGAATTTCTGCAAAGTGGCGAAGTCCAATTCCAGAATATCACCCGTGCTGCAGTTCAGGGAACAGAGCTTGTCCTCACCGGCAGGTTTTTCGCTGGGTTTATGACCAGCGGACTGAGTTACACTTATGTGGATGCCCGGGATCTGGATTCACATAACTTTCTCCGGTTCCGACCGCGGCATCTATTTTACTGGAACAATCAATTCTCTCCCGGGGATGTGCTGGTTTTTCTGGATTATCGTTTCGTGAAGAAATATGATCGTATTGATGAAAAATTTGCCGTTATCATACCCGATGCTGATGAGCGAGTGGATGCACACATCGTTGATATTCGAATTGCTTATCCGTTGCAGATATCCGGAATTCCCCTGCGATTCAATTTTGAAATCAGTAATCTTTTCCAGTATTACCATGTTGATCTGGTAGGATCTCTGGCACCGCTGAGGCAGTATACCTTTTCCATGGAAGCGGGACTTTAATCTTCATCATCCAGAACTGCAATAGAGTCTATCTCCACCAGCATATCCGGTTCCACCAGAGCGCTAACCTCAACCATGGTCGTGGCCGGCCTGATATCACCGAAATATTCACCATGTGCCCTGCCGATCTTTTCCCAGTCACTCATATTTCGGACATAAATGCGGTTAGCTACAATATTGTGAAGATCTCCTCCTGCTTTCTGAAGAGCTTTACGAATATTTTTAATGACCTGCACCGTCTGCAGATAAGGATCTCCCTTTCCTACCAGATGGCCGTCTTCAGCGATGGCGGTAGTTCCAGCAACATAAACCTGTGCACCAACTTTTACTGCTCGGGAATAGCCGACAATCGGTTCCCACTTTACCCCGGACGAAATATTCACTCTTTTCATAAAAAATACTCCCGATTTCAAAAATGGCAGGCTTTTCAGACTACCGATGTAGGATTCCATGACACCCGGAAATCCTCATTCAGATTGTCGAGTTTTTCCATATCTTGGTCCTCGATAGAAAAATCGAACACATCCGCATTTTCCTCGATCCGATCCGGGTTGGAGGATTTGGGAATCACTACAACTTGATGTTCCAATGCCCATCTGATAAGAATCTGAGCTGCAGTTTTTTTGTACTTATCAGCAATAGAAACAAGAACTTCATTATTAAATTTTTTGCCGCGGGTTAAGGGACTGTAAGCCTCCAGCTGAATATTATGGTTATTACAGAAATCCAGAAGATCTTTTTGATAGAGAAATGGACTGAATTCAACCTGGTTCACGGCCGGGAGAATCGCTGCATAATCAAGAAGTTCTCTCAGATGTGGTAACATGTAGTTACTAACACCAATTGCCCGGCACAGGCCATCATCGAGCAGTGTTTCCAGTGCCCTCCAGGTTTCTTTACGCTTATTTTTAACCGGCCAGTGAATCAGATAGAGATCGATATAATCAAGGTCAAGTTTCTTGAGACTTTTCTCAAATGCTTTTCTTGCTTTATCATATCCATGATCACTGTTCCATAATTTCGTCGTTACAAATATTTCGGACCGTTCAACCGTGCTTTGGCGAATAGCCTTTCCCACACCGGACTCATTATCATAGGCACTGGCTGTATCAATCAGCCTGTAACCGATATCAAGCGCATATTGTACAGCAGTTTGAACCTCTTTACCATCATTCATCAGATATACCCCGAGCCCGAAATAGGGCATTCTGATACC